>CATZPU010000159.1 GCA_958422845.1 uncultured Lachnospiraceae bacterium
TTGTGGCAGAAGTGCTCGGTGTGGATATTGATGACAGATACTTAGATGAGAACGGAAAATTCCGTCTGAACGAGGCAAAACCGATGATTTATTCACACGGAGAGTATTTCGGAGTCGGAAAAAAACTCGGAAGTTTTGGATATAGTGTGCGGCGCAAACAAAGGAAAAAATAAATTTTTCTTATAAAACATCGCAAAAAGCCGGAAAAGCCTGAGAAAAATATACTGGCAATGTGACGAAAATATGAAATTTCATTTACAAATGACGAGAATGTGGTATACTGAAATCGTATTGGTTTATGACTGATTACGTGTTTCCGGCAGAATAAGGGGTCAGGAGCCCGTATATACCGGAGTTTAGATAAGGGAAAAGTATAGATAATTTAATAGAAACATTCGAGGTGTTTTATGGAACAGTATATTATCCGTGGCGGGAACCCACTTGTGGGAGAAGTGGAGATCAGCGGTGCAAAGAATGCTGCGCTTGGTATTCTCGCGGCTGCGATCATGACAGATGATACGGTACAGATAGAGAATCTTCCGAATGTCCGCGATATCAATGTGCTGCTTGAGGCTATGGAGAGCATCGGCGTGAAGGTCGAGCGTCTTTCGAGCCACTCTGTTCGCATGAACAGCGCGCATATCGGTGAAGTAAGCGTTGATTACGAATACATCAAGAAGATACGTGCGTCCTATTATTTGATAGGCGCGCTTCTTGGAAAATACAAGAAGGCAAAAGTGCCGCTTCCGGGCGGCTGCAATATCGGCAGCAGGCCGATCGACCTTCATCTGAAAGGCTTTAAGATATTAGGAGCAAAAGTCACGATCCGCAACGGTTTTATTATTGCGGAGGCGGAGCATCTGCACAGCGGACATATTTTCCTTGATACAGTTTCCGTAGGCGCTACGATCAATATCATGATGGCGGCGGCTATGGCAGAGGGATATACGGTCATTGAGAACTGTGCGCGTGAGCCGCACGTAGTAGACGTTGCAAACTTCTTAAACAGCATGGGCGCCAATATCAAGGGCGCAGGTACGGATGTGATCCGTATCCGCGGCGTACAGAAGCTTCACGGCACAGAGTACCCGATCATTCCGGATCAGATCGAAGCAGGTACGTTCATGTTTGCTGCGGCAGCCACAAAGGGCGACGTTATGGTAAAGAACGTGATCCCGAAGCATCTGGAGGCGACGACAGCGAAGCTTCTGGAGATCGGCTGTGAGGTCGAGGAGTTCGACAATGCAGTAAGGGTGGTCGCATCAAAGAGACTTGGAAGTACGAATGTCAAGACGCTTCCGTATCCGGGCTATCCGACAGATATGCAGCCGCAGATCGGTGTGACGCTCGCACTGGCAAGAGGCACAAGCATTGTGACGGAAAGTATTTTTGAGAATCGTTTCAAATACATGGACGAGCTTGCACGTATGGGTGCAAACGTGCGTGTAGAGGGAAATACAGCGATCATCACAGGAGTAGAGAAGCTTGAGGGCGCTCGCGTTTCAGCGCCGGATCTTCGTGCAGGTGCAGCGCTTGTCATTGCAGCGCTGGCGGCAGAAGGGATCTCTACGATCGATGATATCGTATATATCCAGCGCGGATATGAAGATTTTGAGGAGAAGCTGAGAAGCCTCGGGGCAGAGATCGAGCGCGTGAACAGCGATAAGGAAGCGCAGAAGTTTATATTGAGGATCAGCTAAAGAAAAAGCCAAGGGGTGCTGCGGTGAACTGCGGCAGCCCCTTTTTGTGATAAGGAGGGTAATATAATGATAAAATTGCATGAAACAGGCGCATATCTGCTGAATGGTACGGAAATCGTGCGCGACACCGATGACGCGGCGGCAGCGCTTAAGAGCAGACTTGGCGATCGTGTGCCGACGAAGGAAGAAGCGGCAAAGAATACGATCGCATGGTCTATTTTAGAATCGCACAATACGTCCGGAAATATGGACAAGCTGAAAATTAAGTTTGATAAGCTGACCTCCCATGACATTACCTTTGTCGGGATCATTCAGACGGCAAGAGCGTCAGGACTGGAAAAATTTCCGGTGCCGTACGTGCTGACAAACTGTCACAATTCCCTGTGTGCCGTAGGCGGTACGATCAACGAAGATGACCACATGTTCGGACTGACCTGCGCAAAGAAATACGGAGGCGTATACGTTCCGCCTCATCAGGCTGTCATTCACCAGTTTGCACGCGAGATGCTCGCATGCGGCGGAAGCATGATCCTCGGATCAGATTCCCATACACGCTACGGCGCGCTCGGTACGATGGCGATGGGAGAGGGCGGACCGGAGCTTGTAAAGCAGCTTCTCGGACAGACGTACGACATCAATATGCCGGGGATTATCGGTATTTATCTGACAGGCAAGCCTGTTCCGGGCGTGGGGCCGCAGGACGTAGCTCTTGCGATCATCGGCGCAGTATTTGCAAACGGATATGTAAATAATAAAGTAATGGAGTTTGTAGGACCTGGCGTGGAGAGCTTAAGTGCTGATTTCCGTATCGGCATTGACGTCATGACGACAGAGACGACGTGTCTGTCCTCTATCTGGAAAACAGATGACAAGATCAAAGAGTTCTATGAAATTCACGGAAGAAGCGCAGACTATAAGGAGCTGAATCCGGGCGCAGTGGCATATTATGACGGTATGGTCGAGGTGGATCTTGGCAAGATCCGTCCGATGATCGCAATGCCGTTCCATCCGAGCAATACATACACGATCGAGGAGCTGAATGCAAATCTCATGGATATCCTCGACGATGTAGAGAAGCGCGCGCAGGTAAGCCTTGACGGAGCCGTTGACTTTACGCTGAAAAATAAGGTGCGCGACGGCAGACTGTACGTAGATCAGGGTATCATCGCAGGCTGCGCAGGCGGCGGCTTTGAAAATATCTGTGATGCGGCTGACATCTTAAAAGGCAAATTTATCGGTGCGGACGAGTTTACCTTAAGCGTATATCCGGCAAGTACGCCGATCTATATGGAACTGGCAAAGAACGGCCGTCTGGCTGATCTGATCCAGAGCGGAGCAGTAGTAAAGACGGCATTCTGCGGTCCGTGCTTCGGCGCAGGAGACACACCGGCAAATAATGGCTTCAGTATCCGTCATTCAACGAGAAACTTCCCGAACCGCGAGGGTTCGAAGCTGCAGAGCGGACAGATCGCATCTGTTGCGCTGATGGATGCGCGCTCCATTGCCGCTACAGCGGCAAACAAGGGTTATCTGACTGCGGCAACGGATATTGACGCAGATTACGGTAAGCCGAAATATTTCTTTGACAGCAGTATTTATGCAAACCGTGTATTTGACAGTCACGGCGTGGCAGATCCGTCGGTAGAGATCAAGTTCGGTCCGAATATCAAGGACTGGCCGGCGATGGCAGAGCTTCCGCAGAATCTTCTGCTGAAAGTCGTATCTGAGATACACGATCCGGTGACGACGACAGACGAGCTGATCCCGTCAGGCGAGACGTCCTCCTATCGTTCTAACCCGCTTGGTCTGGCAGAGTTTACACTTTCCAGAAAAGATCCGGCATACGTAGGACTTGCAAAGGAAGTGCAGAAGGCAGAGAAAGCGCGTGAGGCAGGAGAAAGCATGGAAGGGGCTCTTCCGGAACTTTCCTCAGTGCTTGCATCAGTCAGGGGCGTGTCGGAGTTTGCGGACGTTTCTGAATCAAATACAGGCGTAGGCAGCACGATATTTGCAGTGAAGCCGGGAGACGGCTCGGCAAGAGAGCAGGCGGCTTCCTGTCAGAAGGTGCTTGGCGGCTGGGCAAATATTGCGAACGGCTACGCGACGAAGCGTTACCGCTCCAACCTCATCAACTGGGGCATGCTTCCGTTTTTGATCGACGAGGGAGAGCTTCCGTTTGCAAATAAGGATTATCTTTTCGTTCCGCAGATCCGCGCCGCAGTACAGAACAAGGCGACAGAGATCACAGCGTATGTCGTAAAGGACGGAGCGTTAAAGGAATTTACGTTAAGACTCGGAGAGATGACGGACGATGAGAGACAGATCATACTGGACGGATGTCTGATCAACTACAATAGAGTGAAATAAGTAAAAATGTG
>CATZPU010000160.1 GCA_958422845.1 uncultured Lachnospiraceae bacterium
TTCCTATGTATTCCGGATATCCGGTCTTCATCGGCTCGGGAGGTTACCACCCTGTCATGGGTACTTTCCTGCTAAAAGATTAACATACCTATAAAATTGTTTCAACAAATATTTTGTTTTTATTACTCAAAGTTACCTGCTTACAAACGTGTGCGCCTGCTTCTCTTACTCCAGCGTTCCCGTCTCGATGATGAATTTTACTTCATCGCCTGAGCCCGCCGTCTCGCTGCCGAACAGTCCATAGTCGTCGCCTGCGTCCTTGACCTCTGTTAATCTGTCAAGAAGCTCCTGAATGTCTTCGTCAAAGAAATCTGTGATCTTGTCTATGCCCTCTTCTTTGAATTCCTCCATTCCTTCCTTGAGATCGTCTGCGCCCTCCTTGAGTTCGCCCACTCCTGAATCAAGCTGTGAACCGCCGTTCGCCAGTTTTGCGGTACCTGCTTTGAGCTGTGCGCTTCCGCTTGCAAGCTGTCCGACACCGCTTGCGAGTTCGCCCGCACCGCTTTGCAGAGCCTTTCCTCCTGCCGCAAGTTTTCCGATGCCTTCTGAGAGTTCGCCTGCGCCGCCCTTTAGCTGACTCAGTCCTGTTTTAAGCTGTGCTGCGCCGCCGTTCAGATCGGAAGTACCTTTCGCAAGCTCCTGTACTCCTGCTGCGAGAAGCGCCGTATTCTGGCTAAGTGTAGATGCGCCTGTCATTGCCTGCGTGATACCGCCCTGAAGCTGCTTTGCACCGGAATCGAGCGCCGCGGCATTCGTCTTTAAGGACTGTACGCCCTCATTTAATGTCTTTGCTCCGGCTGCCGCCTGCTGCATACTGCTATCGAGCGTTTCCACGTTCTTTGCGACTGTATTGATACCGTTGTTCAGGTTCTCTGCGCCTGCGTGCATCTTTCCGGCTCCTTCTTTTAGCTGTGCCCCTGATTCCTGCAATACCGTAAGCTTTGACGGATCATCGATCTGCAGCTTGCCGCCGCTCTCCTTAAGCGCTGCGCCTGCCTGCCGCAGCGCGTCTATCTGCTGCTGCGCGCCTGATGGAACGCCGGCTGCATCTGGGGAAGCGACTGTAACCGTATTAATCGTCTGCGTCTGTACGCCTCCGACTGCATCGTTTAGCAGGCTGATACAGTTGTTAAGCTGTGCCACATAAGAATCATACGAAGCGTACAGCTTGATCAGGTCTGCCTTGGACGCGCCCTGTACTGTTGCCTGTACGGACTGAAGCTGTGACAGTACGGACTGAATGTCTGCCAGAGACTGCGCGTCAATCGTCGTCACCGTCACGCTCTGCTCTTCCGTCTGACCGCCCGCCTGATCTGCCGTCTGTCCTTCCGGCGGCTGCACGGCGCCGCCCAGTGTGTCAAGCAGGGAATTGACGCTGTCTACGTAAGTGCCGACGCTCTGCGCATACACACCTGCGCCCTGTGCAAGCGGAAGAAGCTGATCCACGCCGTCTACATACGTATTCAGTCCCTCTGAAAGCGCCTTGCCTGCGCCTGCAAGCTCTGCGCTGCCTGCTGCAAGACCTCCCTCTTTCGTGATCCCTTCTTTCAGCGCGCCCGTTCCTGCTGCAAGAGCCGCGCTTCCCTGCTGCAAAGATTCCGTTCCGGATGCCAGTGTTTCGCTTCCCGATACGAGAGCCGTCGTGCCGTTTACAAGAGCCTGTGCGCCTGCGCTAAGCGCCGCGCTTCCCTCGCTGTTTGCGAGCTGATCTGCGCCTGCCGCAAGCTTTTTCGTATTTTCAGAAAGTGTCTGCGCGCCGGTATTGACTTTTGCCGCCCCGTCTGCCAGATCGCTTCCCCCCTTTGCCAGTGTATTGACTCCGGTAATGAGCGTTCCTTTTTTCGATTCCAAAGTCTGCAGGCCCTTTGCCAGCGTATCAATGCCGTCGATCAGCGCTCCCTTTTTTTCATTCAGGGTTCCGATTCCGTTTGCCAGAGTTCCCATGCCGTTATCCACGGTAACCATACCGTCGATCAGCTCCTGACAGGAATCCTTTAACGTCTGTACGCCGTCCGCCAGATCGCCGCTGCCGTCAACAAGCTGCGTGGAAGCGTCCTCCAGTTTTTTAATCGAATCCTTCAGATCGTCCAGATCTTCAATATCATCAATTCCCATCTGGGACAGGTCAAGAGGCGTCGCAACGGTAAGGAACATATTCTGCTGATAATCTGTAACGTCTGCTTCCAGTTCAAAGCTGTCGGGAATATTGACATCTTTTAACATTTCTGTTTCTTCCAGCTTCAGGCTCTCTGCCATCCCCGGCATACCGATCCCGACGATGATATTTCTCTCGCCGTCCGAGATCATTTTTCCGTTGTCGATGGTGACGTTGGAAAAAGTATCCTGCGGAAGCACTGCTCCCGTAACCATCAGAAACGGAGTATAGACCGAGCCTGTTTTCTCGTGGTTTTCAAACTGATAGCGGATTTTGATATGACCGCTCTTTCCCTCTAGCTCCTGCGCCGAAATCTCCTCTCCGTCCAGATAATATGTGATACGGATGGAGACGGGAAGCTGCTTATCCGTCGTTCCCTGATAATAAATATCGCTGCCGTTTGCTTCCCAGACAAGGTTTTCCCCATCCTGTGAAAAAGTCTCGTCTCCTTTTACATTCTCGATATTGTCAAGTGTAGACTGGTCGGACAGACTTGCCTGCCCGTCCGTATTTTTCAGCCAGTCGCTTACGATGACCTCCTGCTGATTGCCTGCCGCATCTGTTTTTACGTATACGGTCTCCTCTTTTGCCATGTTGTCTTCGGAAGCTGCAAAAGCTACGGGAGCAAAGGACTGCACTGCTACTGCGCCTGCTACTGCGATTGCCATTGTTTTTGTCAGATTTCTATTTTTGTTCATGATGAAGTGCCTCCTTAAAATTCTTGCTTGTTTTACAGATCACACCGTCCAACAGCATGAACATGGACGGAAGTACGCAAAGGACAACTACCATACTGATCAGTGCGCCTCTTGCCATCAGATTGCATAATGCACTGATCATATCGATGTCGGAATAAAGCCCTACGCCAAAGGTTGCTGCGAAAAAGCTGATCGCACTGACCATAATGGACTTCATACTTGTACGGTGCGCGATCGCGATCGCTTCTTTCTTACTCTTTCCGGCACACCGCTCCGTCTCATAACGTCCCGTCATCAGGATCGCATAATCGACCGTAGAACCAAGCTGTATCGTGCCTATTACGATCGAAGCGATGAACGGAAGGCTGTTTCCGGTCAGGTACGGAATACCGAGGTTGATAAAGATCGCAAACTCGATCACTGCTACGAGAACGATCGGTATAAACCACGACTTAAATACAAATGCAATAATTACAAAGACTGCAAGAATGGATACGCTGTTGACTACCTTGAAATCCTTGTCCGTGATCGTGATCAGATCCTTTGTACACGGCGCTTCTCCTACAAGCATTCCGGTCGGATCGTGCTTTTTCAGGATCGTATTAAGCGAATCGAGCTGCGCGTTGACCTCCGGCGAAGCCGTCTTATACTCATTGCTGATCATCAGCAGCTCATAATTCTCATTTTCCATGATCTCCTTGATGGAAGAGGGGATCATACTCTCAGGAACGCGGCTTCCGAGGATCGTCTCCAGTCCGAGAACGGATTTTACGCCGTCTACCTTTTCCATCTCGCTGATCATATCCCGCACTTCCTTAGAAGGCAGACTGCTGTCGATCAGCAGCATGTGCAGCGCGCCCATCTGGTAGTCGTTCTGAAGCTTTTCGTTTGCCTGCGTACTCGGCAGATAATCCGGCAGCGTCTCATCGAGATTGTAATATACCGAAGCGTTTTTCTGGCAGTAAGCTGCCGGAACGATCAGCAGCACAAGGATCAGTGCAAACACCTTATAGTGGCGTGTGATAAAACCGGACAGACGGTTCGTATCGGGAAGGAACGAACGGTGCGACGTCTTTTCGAGCAGTTTATCGAAGATCATGATCATCGAAGGAAGAACTGTTACACAGCAGATCACTCCGATCACAACGCCCTTCGCCATGACAATTCCCAAGTCGAGTCCCAGTGTAAAGCTCATAAAGCAAAGAGCCGCAAATCC
>CATZPU010000161.1 GCA_958422845.1 uncultured Lachnospiraceae bacterium
CGCAGGAAGAAAAATTTTGTCGAAAACTTTTTTTCTCCGCGGTCAGTATTTCCGCTTATTTTTAAGCTCATTTGCTAACAGTACGTAATTTTCATAGCGCGACCGCGATATTTCTCCCGCCTCAAGCGCCTCTTTCACCGCACAGTCCGGCTCGCTCATATGCATACAGCCCTGAAAACGGCACTGCGGCTCATACGCGTCAAACTCATGGAAGTAATCGCGCAGCTCTTCATATTCGATACCCTGCAAAAACAGAGAACTGAATCCCGGCGTGTCGAGAAAATACGTATGCCCTCCAAGCACGATCAGCTCCGTATGCCGCGTCGTATGCTTCCCGCGGTCGATCTTGCTGCTGATCTCTCCGACTTCCATGCGGACATCCGGCGAAAGCTCATTCGTAAGTGAGGATTTCCCGACTCCGGAAGGTCCTGCCGCTACTGTCGTCTTCCCCTCCAGAAGCTGTCTTATCTCCTCTATGCCCTGTCTTTTTGCCACGCTTGCAAAGATCACCCGACAGCCGCTGCCTTCATACGTCCTTGAAAGCTCCTGTTCAAAGCGCTCCGACACAATATCCATCTTGTTGAAACAGATAATGACCGGAATATCCTGCTTGCGCATGGAGATCAGAAAGCGGTCGAGCAGATTCAGGTTCGGCTTCGGGCTTGCCGCCGCAAAGACTACGAGCGCCTGATCCACATTCGCTACGGCAGGTCTTATAAGCGCATTTCTGCGCGGCAGCAGCGCGTCCACGTTTCCTTTTTTCGCTGCGCCGTCTAACACCGACATCTCCACATTGTCCCCGACGAGCGGTTTGATTTTATCTTTTCGGAAGATCCCTTTCGCCCTGCATTCGTATACATTGCCGTCCTGCGCGTCGACGTAATAGAATCCTCCGACTCCTTTGATAATTTTTCCCTGCATTAACCCACCTGACTAAACGTAATTCCCGGATACTCGATCGTGCTCGTCACCTCTCCTGTCGCAGCGTCGAGCAGATAGACGTATGCCGTCCCCTCTGTCACACCTTTTTCGCCTTCGACCTGAAGATGGTACGGAAATGATGCCGTACCTTCATACACGGTCTTTTCGTTTCCGTTCTGCTTAAGCGTGATCCGCACCTGCCCTCCGCCGTAGCCTGCCGGCTCTGACAGACTGGCGTCGCATTTCCATACGCTCCCGCTTTCATTTTGAACCGTTATATTTCCATCTGTACTTCCGCCTTCCGGCAGTCCCGTACTGATCACAAGCGTTACAACGGAGCCGCGCGCTACTTTTTCATTGGCAGCCACACTCTGACTGATCACAAGCCCCTCTCCGACTTCGCTGCTCGCCTCGTACTGATACTCTGCCTTTAAGTCCAGCATCGAGAGTGCTTCCTCTGCTCTCTCTTTCGTATAGCAGTACAGATCCCAAAGCTGTACATAATCCGACTCATCAGACGGCTCCTGACTGATAAACAGCGTCACCGTATCGCCCTCGCTAAGCGTCGTACCTGCCGCAGGCTCTGTCGTGATCACATGTCCCGGCTCCACCGTATCGCTCTGTCTTGAGGTGTCGATCTCGCACTTTAATCCCTTTGTCAAAAGAAATGCCTGTGCCTGACTCTGCTCGATATTGCTAAGATCAGAAAGCACGATCTGCTCTCCTGCCGCAGTGACCTCATATTCTACGACGCTGCCCTGCGGCGCTATGTCTCCTTCTCCCGGAGACTGGCTGCACACCTCGCCTGTCGCATACTTATCAGACGTCACCTCTCCTGTCTTTTTGCCCTTAAGCCCGAAGCCCTCCAGAAGCTTTTGCGCTTCTTCCTCCGAATTTCCTACGATCTTCGGCACAGTCACAGACTTTGCAGCCTCTGTCGTCTTTTCGGTCTCCTTTTCCGTCGTTGCTTCTGTCACCGTCTCCGGCTTCGGCTTCTTTTGATGCTTTGCAAAATTGAAAAGTCCCACGGCATTCGCCAGAAGAGCAAGAAATACGCAGCCTATGATCACAGCTACGATGATGCCGCCGACCGTGACGATCTTTTCGAGCTTCGGATTGAGCCCCATTTCCTCATCGTCCCTTCTGCGGCGGGATTTCTTCGGTGCAAAGCTCTCATCCAGACGGTAATTGCCTTCGTGGATCGCATAATCATCAGGATCGTCGTACGCGTCAAAATACGGATCATACTGCCGTACCCCTTCCGGCTCCTGATCCTGATATCCCGCATCCCATGACTCATTATCCATATCCGTGCGATTCTCCGGAACCTCCTGGAACGCGCTCTTCTGATAGTAGCTGCCCGGCTGATACGCCCGATTCGGTCTCGGTCCGCTCTCATGCGCATGCAGAGAAGCCGCCGCCCCGATGTCAAGCGATTCGTCATACGAGGGCTTGCTGCGTCTCGCCTCTTCCATCTCGCTTAGCTCGTTGAGTTTATCCACATCACCTTTCGACATGACGCGCGTTTTGAACGTATCATCCACGCCTTTTTGCACAACAAACTCCCCGTCCGGATTGACGAGCGACTCCCTCAGGTCGCGGATCAGCTCCGCCATATTCGCATAGCGGCGGTCCGGACTTTTCTGCGTACATTTAAGAACGATCTGATTCGTACTGTACGGTATCTCAGGCACAAGCTCCTTCGGGCCGCGCACCTCCTCCTGAAGATGCTGGATCGCTACTGCCACCGCGGTATCTCCGTCAAACGGAAGCTTCCCTGTCAGCATCTCGTACATCGTAATACCGAGCGAATAGATGTCGCTCTTCTCATCGCTGTAGCCGCCGCGCGACTGTTCGGGCGAGCTGTAGTGAACAGAACCCATAACGCCTGAATTGATCGTATTCGTCGTAGCCGCGCGCGCAATACCGAAATCTGCTACCTTTACCTTTCCGTCTGTAGAAATGATAATATTCTGCGGCTTTACATCTCTGTGAATAATACCGTTGTTGTGCGCAGCCTCAAGCCCTGCCGAGATCTGCAGCGCAATGCTCGTCGCCTCGCGCGTAGGGAGATGCCCCTTATTTTTGATATATTCTTTGAGCGTCACGCCCTCTACAAGCTCCATCACAATGTAGTAAATGCCCGCCTCTTCACCGACATCGTATACATTGACGATATTTGCATGTGCAAGTCCCGCAGCCGACTGCGCCTCTACGCGAAACTTTGATATAAATGCCTTATCATCCCGAAATTCCTTCTTTAAGACCTTCACGGCTACAAACCGGTTGAGCTTATGATCCTTCGCCTTATACACATCAGCCATACCGCCCGAACCGATCCGTGAGATGATCTCATATCTGTTTTGTATAAACATTCCGACCTTTAACATATATCTACTCCCATCACCTAAAATTCAGCCAGCACTACTGAAATGTTGTCTTTTCCACCGTTTTTGTTTGCCTCTGTCACAAGCCGCTGCGCGGCCTCCTTAGGTGAAGTGCATTTCTTTACGATATGCAGTATCTCATCATCATCGACCATTGTGGTAAGTCCGTCGGAACAGAGCAGTATCCTGTCCCCTTTTTCCAGCTTCATATCAAAAAAATCTATCTTTACAGGTGAATTTACCCCGATCGCTCTCGTGATCACATTCCGGTCCGGATGGCTTCTTGCATCCTGACGCTGCAGCTCCCCGATACGGATCATTTCCTCGACAAGCGAGTGATCCCTCGTGATCTGTTCGATCTGCTGATCAATCAGATAAAGTCTGCTGTCCCCGACATTTGCGACATACAGATACCCGTCCTCTATCGTGGCGGCTACGACTGTCGTCCCCATGCCTTCGAGCGCCCTGTCTGTCCTTGCCTTCTCCATCACCAGATCATTCGCATAGTGGATCGCCATGCTAAGGAGCGGTATCGGACGCTTCTCGTCCGCTTTTTCTATGTACTCTACCATAGACTCCACAGTATAGCGCGAGGCGAGATCACCGGCATTGTGACCGCCCATTCCATCTGCAACGATCAGCAGATTCGGAAGATTGCCGACCTGCTGTTCCGATGCATAGACAAAATCCTGATTTGAGGAACGTCTTTTTCCAATATCGGTGATGCTATACGCTTTCATACCTTTTGTTTCCTTTCT
>CATZPU010000162.1 GCA_958422845.1 uncultured Lachnospiraceae bacterium
TTCTACCGCATAATGCGATTCTATGATATCGCCGTCCTGAAGCACATTATCTGAGATCAGCACGCCTCCCTTGCGCAGCAGGCGGAGCGCATCGGGCAGAAAATGGATATACTGCCCTTTCGCTGCATCCATAAAAATCATATCATACGTTCCCTGCAGTTCCCGCATGATCTCCAGCGCATCGCCCTCCAACAGCGTAATACGCGAATCCATTCCCGAAGCGGCAAAATTCTTTCTGGCTTCGGGAATCCGCTTTTCATATTTCTCTATCGTCGTGATCGTACAATCCGGCGCCGTGTTCATTGCCATTAAAACAGCGGAAAATCCAACTGCCGTCCCGACCTCAAGGATACGCTTCGGAGCGTGTAGCGCCAGAATCACCTTAAGAAAACTCTGCATACTCTGCCGGATGATCGGCACCTCGTCTGCAATCGCTCTTCGTTCCAGATCATCAAGAAAACTGCCGTTTCCGCCATCAAGCGAATTCAGGTAGACGTCCATTCTCTCCTGAATAATCATGCTACAAATCAATCCTCTCCGCGATCTCATCAATATCGAGATCGACTGCTTTTACAATATCCGCAACCATCTTCTGCAAAATACGGCAGACGGCAAGCTCCGCGTGCAAAAACTCATCTACCAGAGAATTTTTGCGGAATTTTTCCGCCTCCCTGCACAAACGCTGCTGTTCCGCATACGGATCGGGCGGCTCCTGTGAATTCTGCATCTCAAATACGTTCACGCGGAATTCATTTACCTGACTGCGAAGCTCAGGGTCCTCGCGGAGCTTATCCCGCGCCGCGCTGAACCTTACGTATTCGTCGCTGTTTTGTATCGCCTCGATCAGATTCCTTGTGCTCTGCTCAATTCTGTCCATAACGCTTACTCAACTTCCATAATGATCGGCAGGATCATCGGACGGCGTTTTGTACGCTTCCACAGGAAATCACTGAGAGAATCCCTGATCGAATTTTTGATCTTTGCCCAGTCCGTAATATGATGCGCATTGCAGTAATCCATCGCATCTTCAACGCAATTTCGCGCCTCGTCCATCAGATCCTCCGCTTCGCGGACGTATACGAAACCTCTTGAGACGATGTCCGGCCCTGCCAGAATACGTCCCGTGTATTTTTCCAGTGTGAGCACGGCGATCACGATACCGTCCTCTGCGAGATGCTGTCTGTCGCGCAGCACGATATTTCCTACGTCTCCGACGCCAAGCCCGTCTACAAGGATCGCTCCCGTCTGAACATGACCTGCCACCTTTGCCGTTTCCTCATTCATCTCAAGCACATCGCCTGTCTTTAAGATATACACATGATCCTTCGGGATGCCAAGCCCCTGCGCAAGCTCTGCCTGTGCTTTCAGATGGCGGTACTCTCCGTGTACCGGAACCGAATACTTCGGCTTCACGAGAGAATACATCAGCTTGATCTCCTCCTGACACGCATGTCCCGACGTATGCGCGTTCTGGAAGATCACGTTTGCGCCCTTCATAGACAGCTCATTGATGACCTTTGAGACTGCCTTTTCATTTCCCGGAATCGGGTTGGAGCTGAAAATAACCGTATCGCCCGGCTTGATAGAGATCTTCTTGTGCATGTTCGCCGCCATGCGTGAAAGAGCCGCCATGGACTCTCCCTGACTTCCCGTCGTGATCAGCACCATCTGCTCGTCCGGATAATTCTTCATCTGCTCAAGCTCGATCAGCGTATTGTCCGGAATATTTAAGTATCCAAGTTCAGAAGCCGTCTGAATGATATTTACCATACTGCGGCCTTCGACCACTACCTTGCGTCCGTGCTTGTAAGCAGAATTGATGATCTGCTGCACGCGGTCCACATTAGAAGCAAACGTCGCAATAATGATCCTGCGGTTGCTGTTTTCGTCGAACAGATGGTCAAACGTTCTTCCCACCGTGCGCTCAGATGCGGTAAATCCCGGACGCTCTGCATTCGTACTGTCGCACATCAGGGCGAGCACGCCCTTCTTTCCGATCTCTGCAAAACGCTGAAGATCGATCGCATCGCCGAATACCGGCGTATAATCCACCTTGAAGTCTCCCGTATGCACGACGATTCCTGCCGGAGAATAGATCGCCAGCGCCACTGCGTCCTGAATACTGTGGTTCGTCTTGATAAATTCGATCCGAAATTCTCCAAGATTGATCGACTGTCCCGGCTTTACGACCTTACGCTTTGTCGTACGCATCAGATTGTGCTCTGTGAGCTTGCGTTCGATCAGTCCCATCGTAAGCTTTGTCGCGTACAGCGGCACATTGATCTCCTTTAAGATATACGGCAGCGCGCCGATATGATCCTCATGTCCGTGCGTGAATACGATTCCCTTTACACGGTCAATATTTTCTTTTAAGTATGTCACATCCGGAATAACAAGGTCGATGCCAAGCATATCGTCCTCCGGAAACGCCAGACCGCAGTCTACTACCACGATGCTGTTGTTAAATTCAAATGCTGTCATATTCATACCGATCAGACCAAGTCCCCCGATCGGTATTACCTTTAAATTTTCTGTACTGTTTGCTTTTTTCTTCAATCTGCACCTCCATGCGAATAAGGGCTGCTGCAAAATCCTTCTCTGCCGCATCCCGTGAATGAATTTATTTGATTTTCTGTACTATTTTTTTCAGAGCTCAATATCCACGTCCTCTAAAAGCTCTGCAAAAATCTTTGATACTGCCTCCAGCTCATTATCGTCCTCAACGAACTCATAGCTGGCTTCTGCCTCTCCGTCCGCAGACGTATCTTTCAGGATATAAGCCTCTGCCTCATCATCCTCTGTCTCTGTCACAAGAAGATAAGAAACTCCGGCGATCCGTGTTTCTTCCACTACAAAGAACCCGACCGTTTCATTTTCTCCGACCGGGGTAAATTCTATTTTTTTATTCATCTTCATCCCTCGTCCGGCAATCCAAGTATCCCTGAAGGATATAGACTGCCGCTATCATATCTACGTATTCTTTCCGGTCCTCCCGACGCACTCCGCTCTCCATCAGGGTGCGGTTCGCCGCCACTGTCGTCAGACGCTCGTCCCACATAGCTACGGGAAGCCCCGTCCTGCGCTCAAGCATCTCCTTAAAAGCGAGAGACTTTTCTGCCCTCTCTCCGACCGTATTGTTCATATTTTTCGGATAACCCAGCACGATCTGGGTTACTCCGTACTCTCCTGCAAGCTCCTCTATCCTCGCAAGCGTCCTGCGAAGCTTATTTTCTGATGTTCTTCTGATGATCTCGATTCCCTGCGCAGTAAGTCCCAGTGGATCGCTGATCGCTACTCCCACTGTCTTAGAACCGAAATCAAGCCCCATGATCCGAACCTGCCCTGTCACTGCTGCCACGATTTGTTCTTGATGTATTCTCTGAGAAGCTCCTCGACCAGCTCATCACGCTCCACTTTCATGATCATGCTGCGCGCATTATTGTGGCTCGTAATGTAAGTCGGGTCGCCTGACATAATATATCCGACGATCTGATTGACCGGATTATAGCCTTTCTCTGCCATTGCATTGTAAACAACGTCCAGTACAAGCTTTACGCGTACTTCCGGATCTGTGTTAAAATTGAAATACTGTGTATTATTGATATCTGCCATACTCCTCACGTCCTCATATTTCCGTATCTTCTTGTAACCATATTCTAATATAATTCAAAAAATATTGCAATCCTTTTCAGACAATCGTTTCCGACAATTATTTACTGAGCAAAAACAGATGCGGCGCGATCTCCTCCCCAAGTTCTCCTAAAAGCAGCACGTTCTCATAATCTGCATCCGCAAAAACCGCCGCTTTGATATACTCCTTCGTATATCCCGTAAAGTATCTGCGCCCGTCAAGCTCCATCTCTTCCTCAAAGAGCACTTCCTTTTTATTTCCGGCATGGAGCTGTTCAAATGCGCTGCGGTTCTTCTCGCCAAGCGCGATCAGCTCCTCGCTTCTTGCCGCCTTGACCTGCTCCGGTATCTGATCCGGCATAGCCGCCGCTCTCGTCCCGTGCCTTCTCGAATATTTGAAAATATGCGTCTCATAGAGACGGATC
>CATZPU010000163.1 GCA_958422845.1 uncultured Lachnospiraceae bacterium
AACGAAGCGCTTGGGGTGATATTGAAGCTTGGCGCAGTGATGGTAGGACTTGTCGCTTTGGAAGGTTTCTGCAATTTCTACATTGCATATTTCGGTCATATGATGGGCGCGCGGATCGAGCACGATATGAGAAATGAGATATTTTCACATTATCAGAAGCTGTCCTTTGCTTTCTATGACAACCAGAAAGTCGGTCAGCTCCTCTCCAGAGTGACGTCCGACTTATTTGACATCAGTGAGCTTTTGCATCACGGGCCGGAGGACGTCGTGATCTCGCTGATCAAGTTTGTCGGTTCATTTTTGATCCTGTGCAATATCAATGTGTCGCTGACGCTTGTCGCGTTTGCATTTCTTCCGGTGATCGTCGCGTATGCGTTCTATTTTAATAAGAAGATGAAGCGTGCGTTCAAGAGAAACCGTGCGCGTATCGCCGACATCAACAGCCAGATCGAGGACAGTCTTTCCGGTATCCGCGCGGTCAAATCCTTCAGCAATGAAGAGATCGAGATGAGCAAATTCCGTAAAGGAAACGAGCAGTTTGTCGAGTCGAAGAGAAACAGCTACTGGTATATGGCATGGTATCATTCAGGGCTTGGCGCGCTGACGACGCTTGTGACGATCGTGGTGCTTGTGGCAGGAGCCGGAATGATCACGGGAGCCGGAATGGACGTTGCGGATCTGGTAACGTTCCTTCTATATATAAATAACTTTACAGAGCCGATCAAGAAGCTGATCAACTTTACAGAGCAGTTTCAGAACGGATATTCCGGATATGAGAGGTTCCTTGAGGTGCTCGATATCGAGCCGGATATCAAGGACGCGCCGGACGCCGTATCTGTGGACAAGGTCAAAGGGGATATTCTCTTTGATAATGTATCATTTCGATATGAAGAAAATCAGGACACGGTGCTCAGTCATCTCGACCTGCACGTGAATTCGGGAGATTATCTGGCGATCGTCGGCTCATCGGGAGGCGGAAAGACGACGCTGTGCAGTCTGATCCCGCGTTTTTACGATGTAGACGGCGGGCGTATCCTGCTTGACGGAACGGACATCAGAAAGATAAAGCTTGCGGACCTGCGCAGACAGATCGGTATCGTGCAGCAGGATGTGTATCTGTTTGCAGAAAATATTATGGAAAATATCCGCTACGGAAGACCGGAGGCGACGGACGAAGAGGTAATACAGGCAGCGAAGCTTGCCAATGCGCATGAGTTTATCTCGCAGCTTCCTGACGGCTATCTGACGGACATCGGACAGCGCGGCGTGAAGCTCTCCGGCGGACAGAAGCAGAGATTGTCCATAGCAAGAGTATTCCTGAAAAATCCGGCAATACTTATTTTTGATGAGGCGACCTCGGCGCTCGACAATGAGAGTGAAAAAATCGTGCAGCAGTCAATGGAGGAGCTTGCAAAAGGCAGAACGACATTCGTTATCGCACACCGTCTGTCGACGATCCGCAATGCGCAGAAGATTCTTGTGCTGACATCAAACGGCATTGAGGAACAGGGAACACACGATGAGCTGCTTGCAAAGAATGGAATTTACGCAAAGCTGTATCATGGCTGAGGCGGCGAAGGGATATAGATACGAAAAGAAAGAGGATTTTATGGAGATTATTTTTAAAAGACCGGAGCTTGAGGACAGAGAGATGGTAACGCGGTATTTTCAGATGAACCGGAACAGAAGCTGTGAATATACCTTTGCAAATCTGTACCTCTGGTCGAGACATTACAAGGTAAAATTTGCTGTTGTTGAGGATATGCTTGTATTTCAGTACACAGAGACGGGCAGCTTTACATTTCCGCAGGGCGACCTTTCGAATCTGAAAAAGGTACTGGATATTCTGGAGGAGTGGAGCCGCGAGCACGGAAGAGAGTTCCATCTGACGAATGTAAATCCGGAGCAGTTCGCTCATCTCGAAGCGGTATATCCGAACAGATATACCATAGAGTATTATCGCGATTCGGCAGATTACGTGTATGAGACGGAGAAGCTGATCGCACTTTCGGGAAAGAAGTATCACGGAAAGAAGAATCATATCAACAAATTCAACCGCCTCTACCCAGACTGGTCTTATGAGTCGATTACCGATGAAAATGTGGAGGAGTGCTTCCAGATGGCGCTTGACTGGAGACGCGAGAACGGCTGTGATGAAGATATGGACAAGAACGCCGAGATGTGCGTGACACTCAATTCCCTGCGTCTGATGAAGGAGCTGGAGCTTTCAGGCGGACTGATCCGCGTGGACGGGCGTGTTGTAGCGTTTTCGATCGGAGAGCCGGTCTGTGACGATACGATGGTCGTTCACATCGAAAAAGCATACGCTGATGTACAGGGCGCATATACGATCATCAATCAGCAGTTCCTTGCGCATGAGGCGTCGCAGTATCAGTACGTAAACCGCGAGGAGGACTTAGGCGATCCGGGACTTCGTCAGGCGAAGGAGTCGTACCGTCCCGTATTTCTTGTAGAGAAGGGGCGCGTGTCTTTCGCAGCGCAGGAGTAACGAAGAAGCAAAAGAAGAAAGGCGAGGGAGAACGATATGGGTGAATGGGAAAAAAATGTGCGCAGGGTAGTGCCCTACGTGCCGGGGGAACAGCCGAAAGGACAGAATATTATTAAGCTGAATACGAACGAAAATCCGTATCCGCCCTCTCCGAAGGTCGCGCAGGTACTGCGGGAGCTTGGCGGTGAGATCGGCGCGCTGCGCAAATATCCCGATCCGACGGCGCAGCAGCTTATCAAAGCCATCGCGAAGGAGCAGGGCGTGAAGGCGGAGCAGGTATTTGCGGGCGTCGGATCAGATGATGTACTGGCAATGGCGTTTCTGGCGTTTTTCAATTCCGAAAAGCCGGTTCTTTTTCCGGATATTACGTATTCCTTTTATGATGTGTGGGCTGATCTGTTTCGCATTCCGTATGAGTGTCAGCCGTTAAACGACGCATTTGAGATCGTAAAGGAAGATTATTACAAACCAAACGGCGGCGTGATCTTTCCGAATCCAAATGCGCCGACCGGAGTGCTTCTTGAGCTGTCGGAGGTCGAGGATATTCTTGCGCATAATACGGATGTGGTCGTGATCGTCGACGAGGCGTATATCGACTTTGGCGGGACATCGGCAAAGGGACTGATCGAAAAGTATGAGAATCTGCTTGTTGTGCAGACTTTTTCCAAGTCGCGTTCCATGGCGGGAATGCGTATCGGATATGCGCTCGGCAGCGAAAAGCTGATCGCTTACCTGAATGATGTGAAGTATTCCTTTAATTCTTATACGATGAATGAGACGTCTATCCGCCTCGGAACGGCGGCGGTCAGCGACCGCGCGTACTTCGAGGAAACGCGTGCGAAGATCATTGCGACGAGGGAGCGCACGAAGAGGGAGCTTTCATCACTCGGATTTTCCTTTGCAGACTCGTATGCAAACTTCGTATTTGCCGCGCATAAGAGTGTTCCGGCAAAGGAACTGTTTGAAGCGCTGCGCGGGGCGGGGATCTACGTCCGCTACTTCAATAAGCCGCGGATCGACAATTATCTGCGCATTACGATCGGAACGGACGAGGAGATGGATGCGCTGTTTGGATTTTTGAGAGAGTATCTGGGAAAGCGATCCTGAATAGGAAAATTTGATTATGTTTGACAGAAAAGGCAGGCTTGATTGTGTTGTTTCGTATGGATGATACAATTACGCTTGCCGTTATTTTTTTGCTGTGCTATATTGAAGATGCAAAGTTCCAAAGCTATAAAACATGTTGTATCTATTACAAGGTTTTATAGTTTTATTATCGCGCAGACGGTACGCATTTGACGTCAATCGAAATAGCGCGCGGAACATTAGGGACAAAGGAGAATGAGATGGAAGAAACCGGAATAAAGCAGAGCGTAATAGAGGAAATACGTGATCTCGCCAGAAAATATCAAGTAAAAAAAGTGATTCTGTTTGGCTCAAGAGCAAGAGGAGACTTCAGAATAAAAAGTGATATAGATTTAGCAGTGCAGGGCGGTGATTTTGTCCGGTTTATGTTAGACGTAAATGAAGAAACGAGTACTCTTTT
>CATZPU010000164.1 GCA_958422845.1 uncultured Lachnospiraceae bacterium
ACCTGCGACCTCTGCGTCCCGAACGCAGCGCTCTACCAAGCTGAGCCACGCATCGTTATTTATTTTTGTTTGTTTTTGTTTTCCTTGCTTCAGCTTGTTCATCATATCATCAGTTTCAAAAAAAGTCAACCCCTTTTTTCAACTTTTTTTATTTTTTTTTTTTTTCTTTTTTCGCTTTATTTTTCTCTAGATTTTTCCGCTCTTCTTTTTCCGTTTTTGATGCGTATGGGGAGCTTAAGAAACTCCCCTGCACGCATCAGACTCCTCATAGTACCATCCGCCATCCGGAATGGTATTTGTTTTTTAAGGTGCCGTTTACGAGCTTTCCCCATCCAAGCGGATACCCTTCCGCGCATACGAGCTGCCAGCCTTTTTTCCGCACCGGAGACAGATCGTCGACATCTATCGTTTCTCCGCACAGATAACGGCGCAGGCGGCTGTCATCTTGTTTAAAGTTCAGTACGGAATCGTACTCCTCCATACGAAGCGCCATTGCAAGCGACTGCGCCGGCTCAAACCTGCCGCGTTTTATCTCTCCCAGATACAGACCGTTTCGCAGGAAAGGAAGCCTGCCGCGAATATCAGGCGGCTGCGGTACAAAGTATACCTGTCCTGCGCGCACCTCGATCTGTTCCATGCTCCATTCCATCGTCACGCCGCCCATGAACTCCAGAAGTACCTTCTCATCTTCTTTCGATGGCTTTCCGCTTTTTCGCGCTATGCGTTTATGCACGCCCGAAAGCTCGCCTTTTTTTCGCAGAAGCGCAAGAAAATGTCCCTCTCCGCCCATCTTATGTGGGAAGATACGGACGCACTTTTCTAATCCGTATCCCTTACCCGATACGGTATCGTATACTTTCCCGTCTGCACTGCTCCTTGCATGTTCTGTGTCGTTTCTGCTCTGCCCTGCGGCATTTTCATCCTGATCTGCTCCACGCTCTTTCGTTTCCTGCCCTTTGTCAAATAGATGCAGATACTCTTCGCTTCCATGGGCAAAGCCGTCCTGCCACGGTATCTCTACCAGCTCCATCTCAGGGCAGTGTTCCAGAATATAGGCGATCGTTCCCTCGTTTTCCTCCGGTGAAAAGGTACAGGTAGAATACAGCATCAGACCGCCACAGCGCAGCATACGAACCGCCTGCTGTGTAATATCGCGCTGTGTTTTTGCGCAGGCTGCGACTTTTTCCAGACTCCATACTTTCGCATTTGCAATATCTTTCCGAAACATCCCTTCGCCTGAGCATGGCGCGTCGACGAGTATCTTGTCAAATGCTTCCTCAAACTGATCTGCCATTTTTGCCGGAACAGCGTTTGTCACAAATGCATTTTTCGTACCGAACACCTCAAGATTTTTGAGGAGCGCCTTTGCCCTTGAGGCGCTTATCTCATTCGCCACAAGAAGTCCCTCTCCATCAAGCTTCGCCGCCAAAGCCGTCGCCTTGCCTCCGGGCGCCGCGCACAGATCAAGCACATGATCTCCCGAATCGACCGGAAGGATATGCGCCGGAGTCATCGCGCTCGGTTCCTGTAAATAGTAAAGACCAGCAAAATAGAACGGGTGGCGCGCCGGATCGTCCTCCCGCTCATAATAAAATCCATTGTCAAGCCACGGTATTTTTGTCAGATGAAACGGTGCAAGACGGACAAACTCCTCCACGCTGATCTTCATCGTATTCACGCGCAGTCCGAATCTGCGCGGCTCGTCGTACGATGCCAGAAATGCTTCATATTCCCCGCCGAGCATTTGTTTCATTCGATCAAGAAATTCCATAGGCAGATCCATGCCGTTTCCTCCTCGTATCTTTCCATTCTATACGTATCCTGTGCGTATCTTTCCTGCCATCCGTCCGGACAGCTCTTCCATATCTCAATATGCGCTTTTAAGCGTCCCAGCTGTATCTCGTCAGTTCGCCCTGCAGCTTCATCTGCGCAAACCCATTCTGGCGCAGCGCCTCATACAGCACGATCGCCGCCGCATTGCTTAAGTTCAGTGAACGCGTATCGCCAAGCATCGGAATACGGACCGCCTCTGCCGGATGCGCCTTTAATATTTCCTCCGGAATCCCCGCGCTCTCCTTGCCGAACATCAGAAAACAGTCCGGCTCGTAAGAAACCTCTGTGTAGACTCTGCGTCCCTTTGTCGTTGCCATATAGATCTTCGCATTCGGATTTTTTTCCAGAAAATCATGATAATCAATATAACGAGTCACATCCAGCTCATGCCAGTAATCCATTCCTGCGCGCTTTACTGCTTTTTCTGTCAATTGAAAACCAAGCGGCTCGATCAGATGCAGCCTTGTCCCCGTCGCTACGCAGGTCCGCCCGATGTTCCCCGTATTTGCCGGAATCTCCGGCTCATAAAGCACAATATTTAACGCCATCTTCTCACCTCTGCGCTCTCAGTCGTGTGATAAAGCGTTCCAGACGCTCAAGCGCCACCTTAAGCGCGTCAAGAGAGTATGCGTAGGAAATACGCAGAAAGCCTTCTCCGCAGTCTCCAAATGCCGTCCCCGGCACGACTGCCACGTGCTCCTCCTGCAAAAGCTTCATGGCAAACTCATCCGAGCTCATCCCGAATTCCTTAATGCAGGGAAAAACGTAAAATGCGCCGAACGGCTCGAAGCATTTCAGTCCCATCTCTTTAAACGCATGCATCAGATAGCGTCTGCGCTGGTTGTAGGATTCGCGCATGCGCGCCACATCCGCATCGCCGTTGCGCAGCGCCTGAACTGCGGCATACTGGCTCGTCGTCGGCGCACACATGATCGCAAACTGATGTATCTTCGTCATCTGCTCTACGATCGCCTGCGGTCCGCAGATGTAGCCTAAACGCCACCCCGTCATCGCAAAGGATTTTGAAAAACCATTGATCGTCAGTGTTCTCTCCCACATACCCGGAATGCTTGCGATCGATACGTGTTCTTCCCCATATGTAAGCTCCGAATATATCTCATCGGACAGCACAAACAGATCGTGCTCGATCACTACCTCTGCGATCGCCTCAAGATCCTCTCTGCGCAGCACCGCCCCTGTCGGATTATTCGGGAACGGAAGAACAAGCATTTTCGTCTTATCCGTGATCTTCTCAAGCAGCTCCTCTTTTGTAAGCCGGAACTGATTTTCTTCTTTTAATTCGATCGTCACCGGCACGCCGTCCGCCAGAGCGACGCACGGAAGATAGGAAACGTAGCACGGCTGCGGAATAAGCACTTCGTCTCCCGGATCGAGCATTGCCCGCAACGCAATGTCGATGCCCTCGCTGCCGCCGACCGTCACAAGTATCTCATGGATCGGATCGTACGTCAGATTGCAGCGGCGCTTTAAGTAGCGGCTGATCTCCTCCCGCAGCTCCTTCAGACCGGAGTTTGAGGTATAAAATGTGCGTCCCTTCTCCAAAGAATAGATACCCTCGTCGCGGATATGCCACGGCGTATCGAAGTCCGGTTCACCGACGCCGAGCGAAACAACGTCGTCCATCTCATTTGCAATATCGAAAAATTTGCGGATACCGGACGGTTTTATTGACATTACTTTCTGTGATAATGGATTTCTCACGGTGTCACCAGCATCCTTTCATCTTTGACTTTTTTACCTAAAATCGTTCCGTAATCCTTATATTTTTTCAAAATGAAGTGTGTCGCTGTGCTCAGGACTGTATCAAGCGTAGAAAGCTTATCGCTCACAAAGCCTGAAACGTCGCGCAGTGTTTTTCCCTCAAGGATCACAAGCAGGTCGTATGCGCCTGAGATCAAATATACAGACTGTACTTCAGGATAGTTGTATATCCGCTCGGCGATCGAATCAAACCCCTGTCCTCTCTGCGGCGTTACGCGCACCTCGATAAGAGCCGTCACCTTTTCAGAAGAAGTTTTCTCCCAGTCGATCAGCGTATGATAGCCGCAGATCACCTGTTCCTGCTCCATCTTCGCAACTTCATTTGCAATTACAGCCTCACTGGAGCCAAGCAAGATCGCAAGCTCCTGCAGATCGATCTTGCTGTTTTTTTCCAGAAACGTCAAAATCTGTTCTCTCATTTTTCAAACCTCC
>CATZPU010000165.1 GCA_958422845.1 uncultured Lachnospiraceae bacterium
CTGTTTTGAAGTTCTTCCGGTGCAGCCGGAAAGATAGACGGTATCAGCCAGATATCCATCAGCACCAGAAATTCTGCGAGTTCTTTCTTGTACTGCGTTTGAATCGAGCCGTCCTGAATGCCCTCGTCGATCAAAGCTTCCCAATACGGACACAGGCAGCGGCGGTTCGTTTCGATCATTCTAGCGAGTACGTGAGGATTTTTCAGCATTGGGATCGCCTGTTATGTCAGCTCGATCTGTTTCTCGTCAGACTGATTGAGCATGACAGCCATTCTCATTTTCTGAAGTCCGTTCAGATCTGTTCTTGCACGTACTTTTTCAAAAGGATTATTGTTGAAAAACATCCGATCCCCAAGCGCATCCATGATCTCTTCCTTTGACTTGAAATGGTGATAGATCGCCCCTTTGCTTAAGCCTCCCAATTCATCGACAATGTCCTGAATCGTCGTATTGTCATATCCCTTTTCGAGGAAAAGACGCTGAGACACATCGAGTATCTTTTCCACCGTTACCTCCGGATATTTATTTCTTGCCAATAGCGGCACCTCCTCCTATATTCATTCGTTTGGTATGTATTTATTATAAGGCTGTTTGGGTAGGGTGTCAAGATACATTCAGCGTGAATGTTTAGAAATATTTGTAACATTTGCAAGGTATCTGATAAAATAGGCTTGTACAATTTGTCCGGACATTCGTGTCTAACAGCAAAAATGCGGCATTTCTCGCTCTGTGTCGTGTTTTGTAGGCAATATTTATGATAATGTGAATGCACAAAAGGACTTGCAATCCTTTGCAGATGGGTGGTGAAAGGAGGAGAACGAAATGGATACTCAAAAGATCGGAGCATTTTTTAAGGAGCTTCGCAGAGAGAAGGGGCTGACGCAGGAGCAGCTTGCAGAGATTCTTCATGTATCGGGGAGAACGGTATCACGTTGGGAAACAGGAAGGAACATGCCGGATCTAAGCATTTTGATCGAAATGGCAGAATTTTACCATGTAGAAGTGAGAGAGCTTATCGACGGAGAAAGGAAGGGCGAGCGTATGGATAAGGAATTAAAGGAAACATTGACAAAAGTAGCAGACTATAACAAAGCAGAAAAAGAAAAGGCAGTAAAAGCCGGAAATACTGCATTTGCGATCATGTATGCAATCTGTGCCGTGATGATCGTCATTCAGCTGGCTGTCACAGCAAATCTGGCAGCTGTTGCAGGAGAAACAGCCGTTTTGCTGATCGGAGGAGCTGTTTATCTGGGCATCACTGTCTATAATGGATTGTGGGGAAGAGCCTCCTCCTTTAAGGATTCTCCATTTGGCGACGTGCTTATCAGCGCGATCTGTGCCGGAATATTCACGATCTTTCTGTCTGCCGCCTACCTCAGAATGGGAGCGGATATGAGCCAGACCGTCCGAGTCGGACTGATCTTTTTTGTCGCGATCGCGATCGTTGGCAATATCGTATTAAGAACGCTGTCATGCTTCAGCCGCAAAAAGGCGGCTGAAAAAGAAAACGCAAAGGAAGCAGATTGCGTCAGCGTATTTACGGCAGACGGAACGACTCAGGCAGAGATGATTCTGCATACCCTGAAAGAAAATGACGTATTGGCATACGGGCAGGATCTGGGAGACGCTGGTTTTGCTTCCGTGCGGTACGGGATGGGCAGGGGAATAGATGACGGGATAGCGATTCTTGTGCCGCGCGATCAGTCCGACCGCGCAATACAGATCATAAAGGAAATGGGATTCGAGTAATAAGTAATAAGTTTTGTTATCCTTTTTCTTGACAACTATTACGGTTAGTGATATATTTATTACAGTAACCGTAATAAGGAGGCAGAGCAATGCGCGACAATGCAAAAGGCGGTGCGCTTACCGAAGTGACATTTTATATATTGCTTTCCCTTTATACACCGCGGCATGGCTATGCCATCATGCAGTTTATTGAGGAAAAAACAGGCGGCAGGCTTTTGCTCGGAGCTGGTACTCTGTACGGCGCATTGAACGCCTTACAGGAGAAAGGGTGGATCGCGCCGCAGACAGACGGCAGCGGGCGGAAAAAGGAATATCTCATCACTTCACAGGGACGGGACATTGCAGAAAAAGAGCTTAAGCGGCTTGAGGAACTCGCAGTTATTGCAGGTGATATTATCGGAGGCAGCGTATGAGAAGAAAGTATTACCGGTTTTTCGGCGGTCTGCTGCATGCGCAGGAAGCGTGGCTGAACCAAATGGCAAAACGAGGATACCGCCTGATTCGGACAGAAAAGCTGCTGTACGAATTTGAGGAGTGCAGTCCGGATCATGTAACGTACTGTGTGGAGTTTATCGCCCACAGATCGAAAGCGGAGGCAGGAGATTATCATGATTTTCTGGAGGATATGGGATATCGCGTATTCTTTAAAAACAGTAACTTAAGCTGTTCCGTCGGTAAACTGCGGCTGCGTCCGTGGGCAAAAAAAGGCGGGCGTATCGCGACAGGCACGAATCCAAAATAAAGGAGTGGTGACGATGAAACATAAATCAAAAAGTTTGAAAAAGGCGCTGTTTATCGTATGTATCGTGGTAGCACTGATGTTGGCGGCAAATTATTTTGGGATCGGAACCATGCGTTCGGCATCGTGTATCGGCTATACCGGTCATGACGGATGGCGGAACTGGTCAGCAAGCTATACGCGGCTCGACGGGGAGATGAAGCATACGATCCGCCCAAAGGATAACCAGAAAACGTTCCATGTGGAAGTCGTGACAGAAGAGGGCAGCCTTTCCATGAAGATAAAAGATGCAAAGGGAAATCTTCTCTTTGAAAGGGAGCAGATAGCGACGTCAGAGTTTGATGTGAAAGCAGAAGGGAAGGCAGTTGTATCTATAGAAGCGAAGGGGCATAAGGGGAGTTTTCTTGTAGAGGCGGCAGAATGATTTATCACGGAAGAAGGACGGTGCAGGCGTTTGGGAGCTTTCTTGTAGAGGCGAAAGAATGTATTATAAACGTTGAGAGACGGAAATGGCGCTTGATCTGAGATAACGGAAAATGGAAAGGAGTTCTCTCTACATGGCAAATATCTTAATTGTGGAAGATGAAAAGAATATGCAGAGCATTATTGCCGAGTATATGCAGCGAGGCGGCCACACCTGCTTTACGGCTGACGATGGCGTAGATGCTTTAATGATCTTGAAAAACAATCCAATGGACTTAATGATACTGGATGTGATGATGCCCCACCTTGACGGTTTTTCCGTCTGCAAGATGGCAAGAGAAATGAGCAGCCTCCCTATCATTATGCTGACTGCGAAAAGTGAGGAAGAAGATAAACTGAAAGGTTATGAGCTGGGAGCCGACGACTATATTACCAAACCATTCAGCCCCAAAGTGTTGCTGGCAAAGGTGGGCGCTTTGCTGCGCCGCTCCTCAATCATACCTACCGATTCTATGAACGCCGGAAAAATTACGATCATCCCCACATCTCATAAGGTCTTTGTGGACGGACAGGAAATCAATTTGACTCACAAGGAATATGAACTGCTGCATTTCTTCATGGGTAATCCCGGTCAGATATTCAGCAGAGAGCAGCTGCTTAACCGGATTTGGGGCTACGACTTTGAAGGCACGACACGGACGGTAGATACCCATATCAAAACCCTGCGGCAGAAATTAGGCGATGAGGGCAAGCATATTGTTACCTTGATTCGTTCCGGCTACAAATTTGAGGTGAGCGTATGAAGATTAACGAAAATATGAACATCTTTACCATACGAAAGAAGATACTGCTGGCCTCCAAACTGATCGGCGTTGTCCTGATCGTTTCTTATATACTGTCCACCAAACTGCCAGTGAACACCGATATTTCCTTTGTGATCTGGTTGGCTTTTGTGGTGGTTCTGGTCTGTGCCATTGACCTGCTGATGGCCCGCTTTATCACAAAGCCGGTTTCGGAACTGAATGAAGCAGCCCGGAACATGGCAGAGCTTAATTTTTCCCACCCCTGCCATGTGGAAAGTCGTGATGAATTTGGAGAGCTTGCGGAGAGCCTAAACACGATGGCTG
>CATZPU010000166.1 GCA_958422845.1 uncultured Lachnospiraceae bacterium
CCCAGACCTACTTCTATCAGAGTACCGGTCATAATGCGCACCATATTGTAGAGAAAGCCGTCTCCGCAGTAGCGGATATACAGGATTCCGTCCTGTTCGGTAAAGGAAATATCGTAAACCGTGCGCACAGTCGATTTTTTCATATGGCGGTTTGAACAGAAACTTTTAAAATCATGCGTGCCGGTCATCAGCGCCGCTGCTTCCTGCATTTTTTCAAGATTCAGCGGTTCTTCGATGCGGTACAGGTATTTTCGGTCAAACACTCTCGCGATCTCGCCGCAGTCAATGCGGTATTCATATACCTTGCTTGCCGCGCTTAAGCGGGCGTGAAAGCGGTCGGGCGCTTTTTCGACAGAGAGCACACGGATGTCCTGCGGCAGATAGCGGTTGAAATAATCGAGGATCTCCCGACAGGAATAGCGGCTTATGATACGCGGTATGCGGTAATTGGCGATCTGGCGCAGCGCATGTACGCCTGCGTCTGTCCTGCCTGAGCCGTTTAAGTCGACAGGTTCGCCGTAGAGATGTTCCAGAATATTTTCCAGTTTTTCCTGAATCGTATCAGGCGTATTGCCCTGACGCTGCCATCCGTTGTAACGCGTGCCGTCATACTGGATCACTAAACAGAAATTTGCCATAAGTCTTTCCCTCCCATCAGGATCAAGATTCCTTTAACTGATAAATCGTGTAGGGACCGGAAGTTCCGATCTCTACGTAGCCGTATTTTGCAAGCGCCGCATGCGCATCTTTTTCCCTCTGGGGAAGCGCAAGAAAATTGCAGTCCGCGCGCAGCGCAAGGCGCGCCAATTTTTTATAACGCGGCGTCTCGGAAATGATTTCCTCATAAAGTTTTTGCGACGTTTTTGTGAGCGCCCCCTTGCCCCAACGTCCAAACGGCATCTGAATAGAAGCGTCGTATACGCGGATATAAGAATTGGCCTCATCGTCAGATGCGATCCGTATTTCGGAAATACCGTCGGCAGCGGCTGCTTCCTGTATCATATTGCAGATACGGGCTGTCACATCGGGAACCTTTTGACGGTTTGATGTGCGGACAAAGTTTCCGTCCTGTAACATCTGCTGTCCGCTCAGGGCGATCGCCGCAGTGACAAGCAGCAGCAGAAATACCTGAAGCAGTTTTGATTTTCTTTCGCTTATGAACCATGCGGCTGCTGCAGCAACTGCGGGAACAAGAGGCAGAAGCCACAGCACGCGCCAGTAAACGTCTTTGCCGATGCAGGCGCGGATCAATGCAGCCGTAAACGGGCAGAAGAATAAGAATAAAATTACAGCAAGGCTTATCAGAATCTGCTTTGCGCCGCTTTTTCGGCGGTGAAAGATCAGCAGATAGACGGCTGATACGAGCAGAAGATACTGATAAAAGCCTTCATTCCAGTATAAGCTCCAGATCCAGAGTATCCATTCCATCATTTCTCTCATAGTATCCCCCATTTTCTTCCAAGCAGGATAAAGATATACGATGCTCCCAACAGAACCGAGGGCAGACAGCACAGCAGTCCGCGTATCGTGTTTTTCACGCTGCGGGTGGTAAATATTCCCATGAAAATAAATATTCCCATCATAAGCGGCGCGAGAATGATTCCCATAGACGACAGCAGGCAGGCAGAGAGATTTGCCATTGCATACAAAAGCCACATATGTTCTGCCTGTTTTTTCATTACGATCGTCCACGACAGGTAGAAGAGAAACGGCAGAAGAACGGAGGCGAGGATCGCCTTACCCTGCCAGATACGCACCATCTGAAAATTTCCGGCGCTGTATGCGGAGTATGCGGAGAACCAGATGAGAACGGCGGCAGCAAAAAGGTAAACGCCGCGGCCTGTTTTGTTGTCAGAGAACCATTTTTTGCCGATCTGATCCTGCACGAGGTAGGCGGCAGGTATGAAAACTGCCGGAAAAACCGTGTGCGCCATGATCGCCGGATGCAGCCCTCCGGAGAGCTGGCTTGTGATCGCAAGAAAAATCGGAAACGGCGAGAGGATATACCGTCTCGGAAGCCGTACATACGGAAGCCCCGTGTATGCGTTGACGCGGAAAATGGAATCCGTCTCAACGGCTGTCGTAGCGGCTGCGACGTACAGCGCATCGTCTGCATCGTGGTGTGCGAGAAGAACTGCCACAGCCACCTGAAAAGCAATCAGCGCAACGGCAGCCCACAGGTAGGGGGATGTATTGCGCGCAGAGGATAGTGTCGGCAGGAGTCTCGTCCGGCGTCTGCGCAAGAGCAGGAGCCCGCCTGCTGCGCCAAGTATGGCGGTGATGCCGTAGCAGAGCACAAGCTCATGGAGCGGCCGGTGCAGATACATAAAGAGAAGGATCAAAAGCTCCGCAGTCGAAAACAGAAATAAATATCCGAACAGAAAACTTTTGGCAAGTGAAAATGCTTCGATTTTTTTGAAAAATAAAGCGCCGCAGGACGTCGGTATGACGACCAGCCAGAACAGCGCAAGAATACCTTTAAAAACAAAATCCATATCATCGCTCCCAGTATTGTTGTTTGTATCAACGATAGCAAGGATTGTCGAAAAAATCAAGGGATTCTTTATGGAAGCCTGCTTGTAAATGCGTGGGATTTATTGTAAGATAAGCGGGATCGGAGCGTTTGCAGTGGGAAAAGAGTGCGCTTAGAAGCGTGTAAATGATGCAAACCCGAAAGGAAAATTTAGACGGAGATTATGCGGTAAAACCAGAAGAAGAATTTAGGCGAAAGAATACAGGCACAGCAGAGCGAAGAACAGAAAGGTACAAGCGCGACAGAACTTAGAGAGAGATCAGGAAAGGAGTAAGAACATGTTGGAAGAAGCAAGGAAAAAAATAGAAGAAAAATTGCAGGAGCTTCCGATTGTACAATACGCATGGCTTACGCCGGAGGATATTCCTTTTTCTAAGCGTGTTCGCAGTATTTGCAGGGAAGAATGTCCGCGGTACGGTACGAGCTGGTCCTGTCCGCCCGGTGTGGGAAGCGTAGAAGAATGCCGTGAGCGATGCAAAGCGTATGACGGCGTTTTTGTGTTTACCACGATCGCCGAGGTGACGGACGCTGCCAATATGGAAGAGACGTTGGCGACGCGCGGCGCGCATGAAGAGACAACGAGACAGATACGTGAAATATTCTGTGAACATTCCTTTGATACGAAAGCGCTTTCCGGTGAATCGTGCGCGATCTGCAAAACGTGTACCTATCCGGATGCGCCGTGCCGCCATACCGATCAGATGCTTCCGTGTATCGAGGGCTATGGGATCGTGGTGCCGCTGCTTGCGGAAGAGGCAGGGATCGAATTTATGAACGGCAGTAATATCGTGACATGGTTCGGGCTAGTGCTGTACAGACGTACATGAAAGGTTATTGTCAAGATCATTGACAATGCTCCATATAGGGGCTATAATATACTTAACAGGAAAGTCGGAAGGGAGCCACTACCTCCCCGCTCCGGCGAAATCAAATATCTATTAAAAAATAGCTGTCAGTCTCGCCAAAGAACAGGACGGCTATTTTTTATTCGTTAAATTCAGAATCGCTACGATCAAAAAATCCACGTTATTTTAGCTGCTTAAGGCAGGTCATTGACGGAAATAATATGTACAAACAGAATTTCTCCGAGCATATAGAAACTCTAAAGACTATGTGTTATAGTATTTTATATTGCAGAGTGAGGATAGAAATCGTGCAGGAGTGATTGCATAAAGATACGTTGTGTATGGGAACATAACATATTTGAAGGGGAAGCTCTATGATAATAATAGGCGAAAGGCTGATTTTACACAAGTCTTTCGCCTATCCTTTTTTGTATGGCAATAAAATAAACCACCTGCTCTGCGGGCAATGTCGTCAACTTAAGAGTATTTGCTTCAAAAAAGCTGCGTCATAACAAGTGATTGAGTTTATTGTTACAAATAATTGCATCACAAATAGGACTGCTGCAGATTTTTAAACAGTCCGATATCTTTCTGATCATGGCTTATTTAAATACAGCTTTTCATATGGCTGTAATATCTCCGGCGTGTATGT
>CATZPU010000167.1 GCA_958422845.1 uncultured Lachnospiraceae bacterium
AACAGTTATTATCTGTTGCTGATATTTCAGATATTACAGGCGTTTCAGAAGTTCCTCCCGCTCCTTCTCATATCCCGGCTTGCCAAGCAGAGCGAACATATTTCTCTTGTAGCTCTCTACCCCCGGCTGATTGAACGGATTTACGCCGAGCACGTAGCCGCTCACGCCGCAGGCAAACTCGAAGAAGTAAAACAGCTCTCCGAGGCTCTCCTCGTCCTGACGAGGAATGTCGATGCGCAGATTCGGCACATTGCCGTCTGTATGAGCAAGGATCGTACCGTTCATAGCGCTCTTATTTACGAAATCTACTGTCTTTCCTGCCAGATAATTCAGTCCGTCAAGATCAGCCTCGGCTTCTGTGATCGTAAGCTCACACTGGGACTCCTCTACATTTAACACCGTCTCAAACATGATGCGGCTGCCGTCCTGAATGAACTGTCCCATGGAATGCAGGTCTGTCGTCAGGTCTACAGATGCCGGGAAGATACCCTTCTGATCCTTGCCCTCACTCTCTCCGTAGAGCTGCTTCCACCACTCAGATACGTAATGCAGGCTCGGCTCATAGTTCGCAAGCACCTCGACTGTCTTGCCTTTTCTGAGCAGGATATTGCGGATCGCCGCATACTGGAGCGCATCGTTCTCCTCGAAGTCATTCTCCAGAGCACGCTTTCTTCCCTCGGCTGCGCCTGCCATCAGCTTATCGATGTCTGTACCGCTGACTGCGATCGGAAGAAGTCCTACTGCTGTCAGTACGGAGAAACGGCCGCCGACATCATCCGGCACAACGAACGTCTCGTATCCTTCCTCAGAAGCGAGAACCTTGAGCGCTCCTCTTGCCTTATCTGTCGTAGCGTATATCCTCTTTGCCGCCTCAGCCTTGCCGTACTTCTTCTCCATCATCTCTTTGAAAATACGGAATGCGATCGCAGGCTCCGTCGTCGTACCGGACTTGGAAATTACATTGACAGAATAATCGCGGTCGCCGATCACGTCGATCAAATGCTTCATATATGTGCTGCTGATGCTGTTTCCTACAAAATAGATCTCAGGAGTCTTTCTGATCTCTTTGGAAACTGTATTGTAGAAATTATGGCGAAGGAACTCGATCGCTGCTCTTGCACCGAGATACGAACCGCCGATACCGATAACGATCAGCACCTCGCTGTCACTCTTAATTTTCTCTGCCGCTGCCTTGATGCGCGCAAACTCTTCTTTATCGTAATTTACCGGAAGATCAAGCCAGCCAAGGAAATCATTTCCTGCACCTGTTCTTGAGGTGAGAACCTCCTTTGCATCCGTCACGATCTTCTTCATAGACTCCACTTCCGCTTCTGAAATAAAGCAGGAAGCTTTGGAATAATCGAACTTCACTCTGTTGCCCATTTTCATCCTCTCCTTTTTATGTTTTTCAGCACAGCCGTCCGATATATCCATCCGTTACGTGACGGCAGACAACTGCGTTTTGGCGTTCTATTCTATTTTAACAAAACGATCGCCTTTTGTAAACAGAAACCCCTTTTATCAGACGTATTCGTCCAACAAAAGGGGCTTTCGCTCCTGCTTTACTCTCTGTTTAATATCTGTTCTCTTACGTAGTCGATGCTTCCGGCTGACATACTGAACTCATCGAGTCCAAGATCGAGCAGAATATTTACTGCCTTCTGATCTCCTGCCATCTCGCCGCACATACCGACCTTGATGCCCTCCTTGTGTCCTGCCTCGATCACATGACCGATCGCACGGAGCACCGCCGGACTGAAGTAATCGTATTTGTTTGCGATCTTTTTGTTTCCGCGGTCTACTGCCAGAATATACTGCGTGAGGTCGTTCGTACCGATGCTGAAGAAATCTGCTTCCTTCGCAAACTCATCTGCAAGCATCACGCTCGCCGGAGTCTCGATCATCATACCTGTCTCGATATTCTCATCGAATGCCACGCCCTCTGCGCGCAGCTCTTCCTTACACTCTTCAACGACTGCCTTCGCATCAAGCAGCTCATCCATAGAAATGATCATCGGGAACATGATGCGCACATGACCGAACGCACTTGCACGCAGGATCGCGCGAAGCTGCTCCTTAAACATATCCTTCATATCGAGAGAAATGCGGATCGCTCTCCATCCGAGGAACGGATTCTCCTCCTTCTCGAACTCATAGTAGGACAGCTCCTTGTCTCCGCCGATGTCGAGCGTACGGATCGTAAGCTCCTGCGAAGCGAGCTGTGCAGCCTCTTTATATACAACAAACTGCTCTTCCTCTGTCGGGAAATGCGTATTCTGCATATACAGAAGCTCACTTCTAAACAGTCCTACGCCGTCGATATTCATCGGAAGCGCATTCTTAATATCCTGTGCATTTCCGACATTTGCGCAAAGATAGATTCTTTTTCCGTCTTTTGTCACTGCCGGAGTACCGCGCAGGCTCTCAAGCCGCGCACGCTCACTCTCGTAAGCTGCCAGCTTTTCCTCGTATTCTTTCACTGCCGCCTCGTCCGGCGCTGTGATGATCACACCTTCTCCTGCATCCATGCAGACAGTCTGACCGTCCTCGACCTTGGAAAGAATGCCCTTTACACCTACAAGAGTCGGTATACCCATGCTCTTTGCAATGATAGAAACATGGCTTGTCACACCGCCCTCTTCTGTGAGGATACCCTTTACGAGAGCCGGATCGATCTTCACCGTATCAGACGGATACATATCGCGCGCCACAACAACGACCGGCTCAGTCAGTCCGCCGAGATCCGGACGCTTTACGCCCTTAAGGGCTGCCATCAGGCGCTTGCCGATGTCCTTAATGTCTGCGGCACGCTCTTTCATATAAGCGTCGTCCATCGACTCAAAGATAACAGCAAACTCATCGATCGTCTCGCTTACAGCCTGCTGCGCATTTTTCTGCTCGCCGTTTATCTTGCCTTCCACGCCGTCCTGCAGCATGAAATCTCCTGCGATCTCCAAATGGGCCGCAAAGATCTCATTCGTCTCGGCAAGAACTTCAAGCTCTTTAACTACCGCTTCCTTCGCTGCATGAAACTTGTCCACCTCTGCCTGTACCGCATCAGCCGCAACGCTTCCGGTCTCCGGTGTCAGATCCGGCTCCAGATACAGATACACCGGAGCGACCGCAATACCTCTGGAGGCCGTTTTCTCAACTGTCACACGTTCCATATTATTCTCCCAGTCCGCTTTCGATCGCTTCTACTACTTTCTTAAGAGCCTCTTCTTCACCCTCGCCGTCGCACTCAACTACGACCTCTGTGCCTGTCTTGATCGCTGCTGCCATGAGATTAAGGACGCTCTTCGCCTGAACCTTCTTATCGCCTACTACAAGGAAAACATCGCATCTGCATGATCCTGCTACCTTGCAGAGATTAGATGCCGGTCTTGCGTGAATTCCTGACGGGTTTGTAACTGTAACTTTCTGTGATACCATGTTGTACTCCTCCTTGTTCTGCTGTTTTGTGTCCGTAAATAATAAGGGCACACATTATCGACATTTATTCTACCCTATATCCTCCATAAATGGAATACATATTTGTAAATTTCCTGTAAACAATCGAAACAATCATTTGAACAGGTTATTCCTGCGGTGTTTCAGCGATCTTTCCATACTCGTCGAGAATGGTCTGCTGAATGCGATCCCTCGTCGCAGAATTGATTGGATGTGCAATATCGCGATACTCTCCGTCCAGTGCCTTCCTGCTCGGCATTGCAATGAACAGCCCCTTTTCACCCTCGATCACTTTAATATCGTGTACCACAAACTCCTCATCAAAGGTGATGGATACGACTGCCTTCATTTTCCCGTCCTTCGCTACTTTTCTTATTCTTACATCCGTTATCTGCATAATCTTTCCCCCATGTTTCCTGTATCTCTATTTTTATCCTCTGCACATCGTCCATCACAGGACGTAGCGTTCATTCGATTCTATGACGATCTTCACTCCGTCCTCTCCCACATATCTGGAATGTGCCCGCAGCGTATCGCGGCTCTCCACGATACAGTTTTCAAGATAAACATTGTCGCCA
>CATZPU010000168.1 GCA_958422845.1 uncultured Lachnospiraceae bacterium
GCAGGTATGACGGACTTCTTTCTCATTTCGGAAAGAATGCTCCGGCCGTCGGCTTTGTGGCGGTGACAGACCAGCTTTTGAGCGCGCTTTCCAGACAGAAAGTGACGCAGGAGATCACGGGAAGTCACTGCATGATCCTATACGAAAAGGAAAAGCAGGCGGAAGCGATCACCAAGGCGTCCGAGCTTCGCGGCAAGGGAATAGAAGTGGAGCTTGTGCGCATTACGGAAAACAGGACGCGTAAAGACTGCAGAGACTATGCAAAGAACTGCACGCTTGTCGTGGAGCTATAAGGAGCTTTTATGATGGATAAAGAGACGAGATATCTGACTTTTGCGCTCACAAAGGGGCGCCTTGCAAAAAAGACAATGGAATTGTTTGAGAAGATCGGCATATCCTGCGAAGAAATGAACGATCCGCAGTCGCGTAAGCTGATTTTTGTAAATGAAGAGCAAAGACTTAAGTTTTTCCTCGCAAAAGGACCGGATGTCCCTACCTACGTCGAATACGGTGCGGCGGATATCGGTATCGTCGGCAGAGATACGATTCAGGAGGAGGGGCGAAAGCTCTATGAGGTTCTGGATCTTGGATTCGGGAAGTGCCGCATGTGCGTCTGCGGGCCGGAATCTGCGCGTGAGCGCTTAAACGGACAGCAGCTTCTGCGTGTGGCGACGAAATATCCGAATATTGCAAAGGATTACTTTTATAACAGGAAAAACCAGACGGTAGAGATCATCAAGCTGAACGGCTCGATCGAGCTTGCGCCTATCGTCGGTCTGGCAGAAGTTATTGTCGATATTGTCGAGACCGGTTCGACGCTTCGTGAAAACGGTCTTGTTGTGCTTGAAGAGGTCTGCCCGCTTTCTGCGCGTGTCGTAGTCAATCCTGTGAGCATGCGTATGGAAAATGAACGGATCACAGGGCTTCTTTCAAGACTGAATGAGGTTCTTTTACAGGAGGGATAAAAAGATGCAGATCGTAAAACTGACATCACAGACAAAGAAAAATATTCTGGAGCAGCTTTTAAAGAGAAGCCCTTCCAGTTATACGGGATTTGAGGAAAGCGTTCATGAGATCATAAAAAATGTGAAAGAGCGGGGCGACGAGGCGGTCTTTGCGTATACGAAGCAGTTTGACGGCGCTCAGATAAGCAGCGAAAACGTCCGCGTCACTTTGTCGGAGATCGACGAGGCGTATGAAAAGGTAGATGAGAAGCTGCTTGCGGTGATCCGAAAGTCTCTCGTGAATATCCGCAGCTACCATGAGAAGCAGAAAAGATACAGTTGGTTCGACAGTACGGAAGATGGAACGCTGCTCGGACAAAAAATTACGCCGCTTGCGACAGTCGGTGTATACGTGCCGGGCGGAAAGGCTGTCTATCCTTCGTCTGTCCTGATGAACGTCGTGCCTGCAAAGGTAGCCGGAGTGAAGCGCATCGTTATGACGACGCCGCCGTCACGCGACGGAAAGATCCCGCCGTCAACGCTTGTTGCGGCAAAGGAAGCGGGAGTGGACGAGATATACAAGGCAGGAGGCGCACAGGCGATCGCCGCGCTTGCATTTGGCACGGAGAGCATACCGAAGGCCGACAAGATCACGGGACCGGGCAATATCTATGTCGCGCTTGCAAAAAAAGCAGTGTACGGTCACGTCAGCATAGATTCGGTGGCAGGTCCGAGCGAGATACTCGTACTTGCCGACGAGACTGCAAATCCGAGATACGTAGCGGCTGACCTGCTCTCGCAGGCAGAGCATGACGAGATGGCTTCCGCGATCCTTGTGACGACGAGCGAAACGCTTGCAAATGAGGTCGTAAAAGAAATCGAGGGATTCCTTCAGACGCTTTCCAGAGCAGACATTATCCGGAAGTCGCTGGATCAGTACGGATTTATCCTGCTTGCGGAAAATATGGCAGACGCGGTGGACGCGGTGAACGAGATCGCATCAGAGCATCTTGAAATCGTGACGAAAGACGCGTTTCAGGTGATGACGAAGATCCGCAATGCGGGGGCGATCTTTATCGGAGAGTACAGCAGCGAACCGTTGGGGGATTATTTTGCGGGACCGAACCATGTGCTGCCGACGAACGGTACGGCGAAGTTTTTCTCGCCGCTCTCCGTCGATGATTTTATCAAGAAATCGAGTATCGTCTATTATTCAAAGGAGGCTTTAGCGCCTGTCCATGACGATATTATCGCGTTTGCGCAGGCAGAACAGCTTACGGCGCATGCGAATTCGATCAGGGTAAGATTTGAAGAGCAGTAGCTTCCATAAAGGTGACACCCTGTGCATTTTGTGTATAGGAACCGGATACGAAAGAATCACGCAGGGAAAAGAGAAAGGCGGGAAAAGATATGGGCAGACAGGCTGAGGTGATCAGAAATACGAAGGAGACGCAGATACGGGTAAAGCTTGCGCTCGACGGCACAGGAGTGTTTCAGGGCGGCACAGGCATCGGTTTTTTCGACCATATGCTGGAGGGCTTCGCAAGACACGGACTGTTCGATCTGGAAGTGGAGGTAAGAGGCGATCTGCACGTAGACTGCCACCATACGGTCGAGGATACGGGTATCGTACTCGGTCAGGCGATCCGCGAGGCTGTAGGAGACAAAAAGGGCATTCGCAGATACGGAAGCACAATACTGCCGATGGACGAGGTGCTCGTTTTGTGTGCCGTCGATCTTTGCGGCAGACCGTACTACCGCTCGGACGCTGAATTTCCGGTCGAGAGGATAGGAGAGATGGATACCGAGACGATCCGCGAATTTTTCTACGCTGTATCGTATGCGGCGGCAATGAATCTGCATTTTAAGATGCTTGATGCGGGCAACGGTCATCACATGGCGGAAGGGATGTTTAAAGCGTTCGCAAAGGCGCTTGACGGGGCAGTTACATTCGATGAAAGGATAACAGACGTACTTTCAACAAAGGGAACGATCTGATCGAAACAGGAAAAAACAGTCCGCTGTGCGGACAGGGACGGAGGAAGATTATGGAGAGAAAGGAACTGCTCGTACCGCTTTATCTGAAAGATCAAAAAGCGGTGCAGGGGTTTGATGATATGACACAGTATGCGGACGGCGACGCTGTCCGCTTATCGTCCGCCTATGACAACGCGGGAGCGGACGGAATCGTTGTATTTGATTTTTCAGCGGATGATGCGCAGCATGATGATGCGATCGCGAAAATAAAGGAGATTGCGCGTACCGTCGATATTCCGCTTTACGGAGGCGGCAATATCCGCCGGCTTGAAGATGTCAAGAAGCTGATCTATGCAGGCTGCAAAAAGGTATTTTTGAATTTTTCAAAGGAATCAAACGTGGAGCTCTCCCACGAGGCTTCCGCGCGTTTTGGAAAAGAAAAGATTCTGGCATGTGTGCGGACGAAAGAGGAGCTTGATGCGGCTGCGGCGCACGGAACATTGCTTGGCGGTATTCTCCTTTTAGACATGCTTCCGGAAAAGGATATGCCGCAGAATGCTCCGATACTTTATGTGTGCAGTGAGAAAGCGCCTGCATCATCTGTGCTGAAAGCAGAAAACGTACAGGGCGTATGCGCGGCAGAATTTATGAATGAGGATTTCGGACTCATGGACGCAAAGCATGATCTCTGCGCGCAGGGGATCGCTGTGAATACGTATGAATCATCGATCACATGGGATGAGATAAAGGTAAATTCGGACGGACTTCTGCCTGTCATCGTGCAGGATTACAAGACGCAGGAAGTCCTTATGGAGGCTTATATGAACCGTGAAGCGTTTGAGACGACGGTTCGTACGGGGAGAATGACTTACTGGAGCCGCAGCAGGCAGGAGCTTTGGATAAAAGGGCTTACTTCAGGCCATTTTCAGTACGTGAAGGAACTGCGTATCGACTGTGATAATGATACGCTTCTTGCAAAGGTAGCGCAGGTCGGTGCAGCGTGCCATACCGGAAACCGCAGTTGTTTTTACCGGACGATACTGAAAAAAGAATACGATGAGACGAATCCCTTAAAGGTATTCGAGGATGTGTTCGATGTGAT
>CATZPU010000169.1 GCA_958422845.1 uncultured Lachnospiraceae bacterium
TCATGCCTTTTTCCGTCAGGATAAACGGCCATTTCGTAAGCTCGGAAAAAGCAATATCGCGGCAGGCGGCGAGCGGATGATCTATGGAGGAGACAAAATGGCAGGCGATCGGCTGTTCAGAGGCGATCACGTAATTTCTGTCGTAGATATGATAATCGAGCGTATATACAAGGTCGACCTCATTGCGGTTCAGCATGCGGAACATATCCTCCGTACTTGATTGAAATACCTGAAGCGATATTTCGGGAAAGAGATCCCGAAATTCTGCAAATTTGTTTTGAAAGAGCGTATGGCTGATCGAAGACGCCATTGCGATACGGATATTTCCGCGCAGGTTCTGCGGATTGTCGGCAGCTGTGCGCATCTGCTCCGTCGTCTGGATGATCTGATGCGCAAGATCGAGGATCTCTTTTCCTTTCGAGGTCAGCCTTATCGTATGATTCACACGGTCAAAAAGAGAGACGCCAAGCTCACGCTCAAGCGATTTTATCTGCAAAGAAACAGAGGACTGGGTGTATCCCAGTTTTTCGGCGGCTTTTGTGAAACTTCCAAGCTCTGCTGCCAGAATAAAACTTTCAAGATTTCTGATTTCCATAAGCGATCTCCATTGAAAAAATTTATGACTATTAGAATTTCTATCAATTTTACAAATATCAAAGTCCATTGTATACTACAGTGCAGACAAACGCAAGCACTGCGTAAAGAAATGTATTCGTGACAGAATGAAAAACAGGGGGTACTTATGGATACGATAACACAGGCAATCACAGGACTGATCGAGGCGGTATACGGCTTTCTGTGGGGCGATTTGATACATATACCGCTGCCGGGTGGAGGGACGCTGCCGCTGTCTCTGCTCGTGATCATTCTGATCCCTTCAGGGATCTATTTTACGGTCAGGACGAGATTTTTGCCGATCCGTCTGTTTCCGGATATGATCCGCGTCACACTGGAACGCGGTAATAAGGAACAGCAGGAAAAAAAGCATGTATCGAAGAGCAGCGCGCTTTCCGCGTGTCAGACTCTGGTCGTTTCTACTGCTACGAGAGTCGGCATGGGAAATCTGGTCGGAGTCGTAGCGGCGATCTCGGCAGGAGGAGCAGGAGCCGTATTCTGGATGTGGGTGACGGCGCTGATCGGCTCGTCAACTGCATTTGTGGAGGCTACGCTCGCGCAGCTTTATAAGGAAAAGGACCCGCTCTACGGCGGTTTCCGCGGCGGTCCTGCATATTATATCCATAAATATATAGAAAACAGGCGCGGCGGCAAACCGCGCAGATACGTACTGCTGTCTGTACTGTTTGCTCTTTCGGGGCTGATCTGCTGGTGCGGTATCAGTCAGGTGATCAGTAATTCAGTAGCTTCTTCCTTTAAAAATGCTTTTCATATCCCGCCGCTTTACACAACGATCATGCTCGTTGTACTGGCTGCATTTATCGTACTTCGTAAGAATGCAACGGTAAAAGTACTCGACGTGCTTGTGCCTATCATGGCAGGCTGCTATTTCCTGCTGACGGTCGTGCTGATTGTGATCAATTTCCGGCAGATACCGGATGTGTTGGGGCGTATTTTTTCAGAAGCGTTCGGCGTCCGTCAGATGGTTGCGGGAGGCTTTGGAGCCGTTTTGATGAACGGAGTAAAACGCGGTCTGTTTTCAAATGAAGCAGGTTCCGGTTCGGCGCCGTGCGCGGCTGCGGCGGCACAGACGGATCATCCGGCAAAGATCGGTCTTGTACAGGCGCTGGGCGTTTTCATTGATACGATCCTGATATGCAGCTGTACGGCGTTTATCATGCTTCTGACGCCGTCAGGGCTTACGGAAGGGCTTGCAGGCATGGATTACCTTCAGGCGGCGATGAATTATCACTTAGGCACGTTCGGCGTGATCTTTATCGCGATCGTTTTGTGGCTGTTCAGTTTTTCTACCTTTTTGGGAATTTTGTATTACGCGAGATCGAACGTATCGTACCTGTTCGGGGATAACTGGTTTTCCCAGACGGCATATAAGGTACTGGCTCTTATCATGCTGTTCATCGGCGGACTGGCTGCATATACGGTCGTATGGGACCTTGGCGACGTCGGGGTAGGGCTGATGACGCTGTTTAATATTTTCATTCTGTTTCCGATGTCAAAGGAAGCGCTTGCATCGCTTCGGTCGTATGAGAAGGAATGCAGAGTGAAAAAAACGAAGAAATAAAAGAAAACGGATATATTTTTGAAACGATTCCTCCGGCGGGGCATATGATAATATGAAGAAAACCAGCCGGAGGATATTTTTATATGGCAAAGGTGATTTTGGATGCCGGACACGGGGGGAGCGATCCGGGAGCAGTATATGAAGGCAGACAGGAAAAGGATGATACGCTGCGGCTTGCACTGGCAGTCGGAGAGATATTAGAGAGAAACGGTGTGGAAACTGTATTTACGCGGACAGAGGATGTGTACGACACACCGTTTGAAAAAGCGCAGATCGCGAATCGGGAGGGCGGAGATTTTCTGATCTCCTTTCACAGAAATTCCAGTCCGCAGGCGAATCAGTATTCCGGCGTGGAGACGCTTGTATATGACCGTTCGGGAAAGAAAGCAGAGCTTGCAAAAAATATCAACAGTGAGCTTGCCGAGGTGGGCTTTCGCGATCTCGGCGTGAAGGAACGCCCCGGTCTTGTGATACTTAGAAGGAGCAGAATGCCGGCAGTCCTTGTGGAAACAGGTTTTCTGAATACGGATGCGGATAACGCGCTGTTTGACCGTGCATTCGACGAGACGGCGCAGGCGATCGCGGACGGCGTGCTTCGGACGCTCGGATACGATGTGGAGGAAAGTCCCGTGCCGCCGCAGTCACAGGAGGTCCTTTACCGTATTCAGACAGGAGCATTCAGACGCAGGGAATACGCGGAGGACCTTCTTTACCGGCTGTTGGAGCAGAATTTCCCTGCCTATATCCTGCGGGAGGACGATTACTATAAAGTACAGGTAGGGGCGTACCGTCAGCTTGACAATGCGGTGCGCATGGAGCAGGCGCTTCGCCGCAAGGGGTATACGACGTTTATTACGACGTAACGCTTTGCTTGCGGTTATCTGAAAAATATCCTTTTGTTTTGCGGGAAACAGTGGTATGATACACATATGCAAAGTTGGAAGGGAAACACATATGGATACGAAGAGACTTGAAGGGATCGACACGGCTCTGCTTGCATGGTTTGATGCGAATGCACGCACGCTTCCGTGGAGAGAGAACCCGCAGCCTTATTACGTCTGGGTGTCGGAGATCATGCTTCAGCAGACGAGAGTGGAAGCTGTAAAGCCGTTTTTTGCACGTTTTATCGCCGCTCTTCCGGATGTGGCGGCGCTTGCTGCCTGTCCGCCGGAGCAGCTTCTCAAATTGTGGGAGGGGCTTGGCTATTACAACAGAGTGCGGAATATGCAGAAAGCGGCGCAGATCGCAGTGCGTGATTATGAAGGAGAACTGCCGCGTGCGTATGAGGAGCTTCTGGCTCTTCCGGGGATCGGAAGTTATACGGCGGGGGCGATCGCTTCGATCGCTTACGGACATGCTGTTCCGGCAGTCGACGGAAACGTTCTGCGGGTGATCAGCCGCATCTGCGGAGACAGACAGGATATCCTGAAGCAGTCGGTAAAAAAACAGTTCGAGGATGTGGTGCGCGCGATCATTCCGCAGGAACGCGCAGGTGCATTCAATCAGGCTTTGATGGAGCTTGGGGCTACCGTCTGTCTGCCGAACGGACAGCCGGATTGCAGGAGATGTCCGGTACGCTTTGCATGTTATGCGTATGAACATTCCTGTCAGACGGAGCTTCCGGTGAAAGCCTCAAAAAAGGCGCGGCGTATAGAAAAAAGAACGGTTTTTGTGATTCGTGACAGTGAACGTGCACTGATCGGACGGCGGCCTGCCAAGGGGCTTCTGGCAGGGCTTTATGAGCTTCCGAATACAGAGGGACATCTGACGCAGGATGAGGCGCTT
>CATZPU010000170.1 GCA_958422845.1 uncultured Lachnospiraceae bacterium
GTATAGATCTTCCAGAATTCCTCATACAGATTGAACTCAGGAACAATATCGATCAGCTCCATATTCGCTTCCCAGTAAGAGTCGATGGTGCCGACGTCCTTCCAGTAGCCGTTGTACTCGTATGCAACGAGCGTCTGTCCCTTTGCGTGACAGTAAGGGATCACATGCTTTCCGAAATCACAGTTGTTCTGATCCTTAAGCGTCAGAAGAGCCTCCCTTAAGACTTTCCACGAGAATATGTAAATGCCCATCGAGGCAAGATTGCTCTTTGGCTCCTTCGGTTTTTCCTGAAACTCAAGGATCCTGCCGTTCTCGTCTGTCACCACGATGCCGAACCTGCTCGCCTCCTCCTGCGGAACAGGCATCACGGCGATGCTGACATCTGCTTTATGCGCTTTGTGGTAATCGAGCATCACCTCATAATCCATCTTATAAATATGATCGCCTGATAAGATCAGGACGTATTCCGGATTGAAAGACTCCATATATGCCAGATTCTGGTATATGGCGTTCGCCGTTCCGGTATACCACTCTGCCTTGCCGACTTTTTCGTACGGCGGAAGCACGGTAACGCCTCCGACATTTTTATCAAGGTCCCACGGAATACCAATGCCTATATGCGTATTAAGCCTGAGCGGCTGGTACTGCGTCAGAACTCCCACGGTATCGATACCGGAATTGATACAATTACTTAAAGGAAAGTCAATGATCCGGTATTTCCCGCCGAAAGCGACTGCCGGTTTCGCCACTTTTGAAGTCAGGACCCCCAGACGACTGCCCTGACCGCCTGCCAGAAGCATGGCTATCATTTCTTTCTTTACCATGTCATCACCTCTTGCTGTTTTTATTTTGAGTTGTATTATATCACACCTTTTGTAAATAGTGAACATTTTTTGCAATATTTTTTACTTTCTTTTTATGATATTTTCCTTATTTCCCGTTTCGACAAAAATCTACACTCTATTTTTCCAATATTTTCTCCCAATAATGCCTTTTATTTTTTGTTCATTTTCACCATTTTTCGACTTTTTTCACTACAGACATTCTCCGTAAGATCACGGAAACCGCTGTGTAAAGCCGCTGCTGCCTGCATCTTCCTGCGCGCCATTTTCCTCTGCTCCCAGAAAAGCCTTGGAATTTTCTCCGTGTGATAGTATACTGTAGACAGAGACTAAAAATATATCTTTAAGGAGTTCTTTCATGTATCAGATAAAATATAATGAACCGGTACATATCCACTTTATCGGGATCGGCGGTATCAGTATGAGCGGACTTGCCGCCGTTTTGCTGAAACGCGGCTTTACGGTCAGCGGCTCCGATGCGCACAGGACAGAGCTTACCGCTTGGCTTACAGAGCTTGGCGCTTCCGTCGCATATCCGCAGTGCGCAGCCAATATCACAGACGATATTGACGTCGTTGTTTATACTGCCGCGATCCATCCCGACAATCCTGAGTTTAAAGCTGCCGCAGACAAAAATATTCCGATGCTCTCCCGCGCACAGCTTCTGGGCGAGCTTATGAATAATTACGAGACCTCCGTGGCAGTGGCGGGAACACACGGAAAAACGACTACGACCTCGATGCTCTCGCACATCCTGATGCACGCGCAGCTCGATCCGACGATCTCTGTCGGCGGCATTCTGCCCGCGATCGGCGGAAACGTCCGCATGGGCGATTCTGAATATTTCCTGACAGAAGCGTGCGAATATACGAACAGCTTTCTGGAGCTTTCTCCAAAGATCGGCATCATCCTGAATATTGATGCGGATCATCTCGATTTCTTTAAAGATCTCGACGATATCCGCCGTTCTTTCCGCTTATTTTCAGAAAAGATCGCTGACGACGGATCGCTTATCATAAACGCGCATATTCCGAATGCGCACGAGCTGACGGAAAAGCTTTCCTGCCGCTGCGTATCGTTTGGCATCGGCTGCGGAGATTATCAGATCACCGACCTTTCTTATGACGATATGGGCTGCGGAACCTTCCGCCTCGTACACGGCGGCGATGTTCTCGGCGACTATACGCTTCGCGTGCCGGGAGAGCACAATGTCTTAAACGCTGCCGCTGCAGCAGTCGCAGGCGATCTTCTCGGTATTGCGGCGAACGTCACAGCCGAGGGACTTTTTGCCTTTACGGGTACTGACCGCCGTTTCCAGAAGAAAGGCGAGCTTGGCGGCATTACGATCATCGATGATTACGCGCACCACCCGACTGAGATACGCGCGACGCTGCACGCTGCGAAAAAGTACCCGTGCAAAAACGTCTGGTGCGTCTTCCAGCCGCACACGTACACGCGCACCAAAGCCCTGATGGACGAATTTGCAGACGCCCTGTGCCTTGCCGATAAGGTCGTACTCGCCGATATTTTTGCGGCAAGAGAGACGGATACGCTCGGCATAAGCTCTGACGACCTGCGTCAGAAGATCGCGGATAAGGGCTGTGAAGCATGGTACTTCCCGACTTTCGACGAGATCGAGAACTTCCTGCTTGAACACTGTGTGCCGGGAGACCTGCTGATCACGATGGGCGCCGGAGACGTCGTAAAAATAGGCGAAAATCTGCTTGGAAAGTAGAGGAAATGCCCTGATGAAAATATATACCGAAGCACCGGAGGGAATGACGGTCATTCAGAATTCCTTTATCGATCAGTATATGCCGCTTGCAAACGGCGAATTTGTAAAAGTATATATCTATCTGCTGCGCTGCGCCGATTCCGGACGCTCGCTTTCGCTCTCATCGATCGCCGACGTGTTCAACCTTACGGATCAGGACATCAGGCGGGCGCTCGCTTACTGGGAAAAGCAAGAGCTTCTGACGCTTGCAGCGGCAGCGGACGGTACGATTACATCTATCACTTTTCTGACTCCGCCCGCGCGCCAGAACCAGCCGTCCGAACCGGACGCGCAGCCTCAGACGGTCTCCGTACAGCCTGAAACTGCCGACATGTCCTCTTTGCAAAATGCGGTCGACGTCACCCCGCCAAGCCGCGAGCGGATGGCGGCTGTGCGCGAGCAGCATGAGATCAGACAGCTTTTTTACGTTGCGGAGCAATATCTGCAGCGGCCGCTGACCTCTGCCGAGCAGAGCGACTTTATCTACTATTATGACGAGCTGCATTTTTCCGCAGACCTGATCGAGTATCTGATCGAATACTGCGTCTCCAAAGGAAGCGCAAGCCGTCACTATATGCGCACTGTTGCGCTTGGCTGGGCTGAGGCAGGCGTATCAACGGTTCTGCAGGCAAAGCAGGAAGCGAATACGCACAACAAGAATTTTTTTGCCGTTATGAACACCTTCGGCATAAAGGGACGCGGACCTGCCGTACCGGAGCAGGAGATCATGTCGCGCTGGTTCAATGATTTTCAGTTTTCTTCCGACATCGTACTGGAAGCATGCAGACGCACTATCCGGCAGACGCATCAGCCGAATTTCCAGTATGCGGATAAGATCCTTACGCACTGGCATACAAACAAGGTCCGGTCGCTCTCTGACATAGCGGCGCTTGACCGCCGATACAAAACCGCACAGGAAAAGCCTGCGCCAAAACCGCAGAAGTCTTCCGGCAACCGCTTCAACAACTTCTCACAGAGAGAATACGATTACAACCAACTGGAAAAACAGCTTTTAAATCACTAGATGAGGTAATGACATGGGCCTGACCAATTCACAATACAATGCGATCATGCGCGATTACCAGAAACAGCAGTCGCTCGACCATGCCGAGCAGATGCAGCGAAGCGCTGAGATATACTCACGCTTTCCGGAATTTTCCGAGATCGACGCTGTGATCGCTTCGCTTAGTACCGATTGTGCCAGACGGCTTCTTGACGGTGAGTCTGCTTCTGTGGACGAGCTTCGCAGGGAAATTGACAAGCTGTCCCTCAAACGCAGCCGGATACTCACCTCGCACGGCTATCCTTCCGATTATCTTGCGCCGCATTACCG
>CATZPU010000171.1 GCA_958422845.1 uncultured Lachnospiraceae bacterium
ATTATATACCTGTGTTTTCATTTTGTCAACCACTAAATTTAATTTTTTTATTTTTTTTAAAAATTTGAATTTTTGTAATTTTTTCAACTATATATCATTCAAAAAATTATGCTATTTCGACAGAGCGCCGGATAAGGAGGCTGCTGCTATACCTTCCTTATCCGGCAGTCATTTTACACGTTCTTTACTTATCTTTACTTATATAAAAAGATCGGCATGCGCTCCTGCATATTCTCATAGATCACCGCCGCTGCGGCAGGCGGAAGATTGATGCAGCCGTGCGAACCGCCATTCTGGTAGATATTGCCGCCGAATTCGTTTCTCCACGGCGCATCGTGCAGTCCCTGCCCGTCATGGAACGGCATCCAGTACGTCACCTCTTCCTCCCACGTATCGCCCGTGAGCGTCTCCGGACTCTTCTTGTACGGAATCATAAATACGCCTGTCGCCGTCTCCCGTCCGTCACGCGGCAGACCGGACACGAAATCTGTCTCGATCACAAGCTCTCCGTCGATATAAAACCACAGATGCTGCCGTGTCAGATCAGCCTCTACGTACGTACCGCATATATCGTCACGACCGTTTCGCTTGTATCCCTTCACTGCATAGACGGGCTCGCGCTCCACCGCCGTATTCGCATAAATATCCTGAATAAGCTGCTGCGCCTCCGCGTCTCTGTCCATCTGATAGCCGTAATCGCTCGACTCGTAGTGGATCGTTCTGCCGTCATGCGCGGTAAAATCGCGCGCGTAATACAGCGTATCGTATCTGGACGCCAGATCGTACACGTAATCATACACAGCTTCCTCATTCAGCGTCGCCTCGCCGCCCTCGATAGAAAGCCATGTCTGCACCAGCTCCCAGTCAACGACTTCCTTCTGCTCTCCGAAGGTCAGGGAGATCTTCGCCTTGCAGTAGGAGTTGTAGATGCCCATCATCGTATTCATCTCGCTGTCATCCTGCGTGACTGCCGGCAGAAAATAGAACGACTCCGGTATTTCGAGCGTTCCGTCCTTTTGCGGACGCTTATTTGCCACCAGTTTATCCGCATAATCTTTCACCATCACGCGAAGATCGGCGTCATCCATCTCATTTCCGTATATTTCCGGTTCAATATAATACTCTGTACCGTTAAACTCAAGCGATGCGTCTGCACTCGCCGTTCTGGGCGCGGCAAAATGCGAAGCAGATACGGCTTCATTGAAGGTATCTTCATCGAATTCAAACGGGATATCCACTTCAAATTCATTTCCGCCCATCAAACTGAACAGCAGACGTACATTCTGCTCCCGCATACACGATTTCAGCCCGTCCAGAAGCTCCATCTCATCGATCGTATATCCCATCTGCTCAAGCGTCAGAGTCAGAGCCGTCTCGCCGCCCTCCTTAAGCTCAAGCTTCGGCGCGCTGTAATCGCGCTCTAAGATCAGCATTGCCTCCTTCGCTGTCTTTCCGGTCATATCGTAGCCGTTTATCCTTGTGTTTTCAAAAAACAGCCCGCTGTTCGCCTGCTCATACAGGTAGTATCCAAGTGCGCCGATTCCGATGCCGATCAGACAGAGCATCACAATAAGCGCGATCTTAACCCCTTTTTTCTTTTTCTTCAATTTCCGTCCCTTGCCCTTCTACATAAAATTCCATGAAACGGTCTGCCTTTTGTGCAGCCCGCGTTTCATATAGAAAATACACTCCTTAATAATATTGCACCATTGCCAAAAAATAGTCAAGTGGAGGAATCTTAATTTTGAGGAAAATTGTAACAGTTCAGCCATGCGGAAAAAAATGCGGATACTGTGAGAGAGCTTGCTTTCAGAACAGTATCCGTATTTTTTGACATATGGCGCTCTGCCATAGGCGCAGACTGGAGCTGCGAAGCGGCGAGGAGTCCGTAGGACGTGTCTGCGGCGTAATGGCTGAACTGTTACGGAAAATTGTACCAATTCAGCCATCACACCGGAAACCACACGACCATCTCCGTGCCCTTTCCCACCTCGCTGTGTAGCTCGATCTGCGCACCGTGCTGCGCTACGATATGCTTTACGATCGCAAGGCCGAGCCCCGTTCCGCCCGTCAGCTTGGAACGGCTCTTATCGACGCGGTAAAACCGTTCAAAGATACGTTCCTGACTGTCCTTTGGAATACCGATCCCCGTATCTTTCACGGATAACATCGTCCTGCCGTCCTGCGTCCCTACCGTCACATCTACGCGGCCGCCGACACGGTTGTAGCGGATCGCATTGTCACAGAGATTGTATACAAGCTCCTCTATCATATCTTTATTTCCATGCACGATGCTCCGCGCGCCGTGACAATTGATCCGTATGCCGTGATTTTCCGCATTGAGCTGCAGCATCTCCACACAGGTCTGGGCAATATCATACAGGTCTACGTCGGTATGCGCGATCTCCGCATGTCCGCCGTCAAGCTCCGAAAGACGGATAATGTCGTTGATCAGCGTCAGCAGACGCTTTGCATTGCGGTGTATCTCGCGCGCAAAGCGCTGCACCTCATTTTCTCCGGCGATCCCCGTCTCAATAAGCTCCGCATAGCCTGAAATGGACGTCAGGGGTGTTTTCAGCTCATGAGAAACATTCGCAGTAAATTCCTGACGCATCTTCGCACCTTTTATAATATCCTCATGCTGCTGCTGGATCGTCGTGATAAAGGGTACAAGCTGCTCATAAGCCTCTATCTCGTCAATGCTGTCAATATCCTTTGCAAGCTTCTCGATCGGCTTTACGAGACTGGCTGTGATATACCGCGAAAATACCATGCACAGCAGAAACATCAGGACTCCGATCCCTGCGATCCCGTACATCGTGCTGCGGAAAACGCTCCATATGCTGTGTTCTTCCTTGCTGATACGCAAAATATCGCCGTTTTCAAGCTGCACCGCATAGTAATACATATCGCGTTTCAGCGTGTCCGAATGGCGCACTGCGTATCCTTCCCCGTCTTTCTCCGCCTGCCTGATCTCAGGACGGTCAGAGTGATTGCTCATCTGTCTGCTTCCCGTCTCGCTGTCATAAATGACCGTTCCGTCATTTGAAATGACTGTCACGCGCAGCTCCGGTTCCGGTTTTGTATATCTCTCTTTTAATTCTTCGCCCGACGTTGCCATGCCGCTGATCACATGCGCATACGTCTTCATGTCTCCGACGATCTGTTCACGGTACATATGATGAAAGATGGCAACCGCCATGAGCAGGGTTGCCACCAGTGTCAGAAAGACCGTCAATATCAGATATTTGTTGATCTTTTTCTTCATAATTTAATTTTCTCCGGTCAGCATATAGCCGACATTTCGTACTGTCTTTATCATACAGCCTGCATTTCCGAGCTTCTGACGCAGCGTCTTGATATGCATGTCGAGCGTGCGGGACTCTCCTTCAAAATCAGTCCCCCATACGCGGTCTAAGATCATATCGCGCGCCGCCACGATACCGGCATTGAGCAGCAGAAGCTTCAAAAGCTCATATTCCTTATACGTAAGCTCGCACTGCACGTCTTCTACGAACACAGCTCTCTTTTCATCGTCCATAAAGATCGGTCCGAGGCGGATCATCCGCTCGTCCTCCATCCCGCGGCTTCTGCGCATCAGCGCTTTCACACGCGAGATCAGCTCCATGACGCCGAACGGCTTCGTGATATAATCGTCCGCGCCCATATCAAGCCCTTTTACCTTGTCGATCTCCGTAGTTTTAGCCGTAGCCATGATAATAGGCAGCTTGCGCGTCTCCGCCGCAAAACGGAGCTTCTTAACGATCGCAAGTCCGTCCTCATCCGGCAGCATAATATCAAGCAGCACAAGCGCCGGTACTTTTTCTTTCAGGCGGGCGTAGAATGCAGAAGCACAGTCAAAGCCCTGCACCTCATAGCCTGCATTTTTCAGGGCAAACATCTCTATTTCCCG
>CATZPU010000172.1 GCA_958422845.1 uncultured Lachnospiraceae bacterium
CGGCCATACACACAGTACGATGCCGAGCACGACATACAGCGCGGAAACTAAAATGTAGCTCTTACTGAACTGCTTTACTTCATTCACCGATTCCACCCCTTTTCTCTCCGGTGACAGATCACTCCTGTACTGGCGTATCCTCTGCCGCCTCGTCTGACAAAACAGAAGCAGTATCCTCCGTTGCCTGTGCTTCCTCCTGCTCCGCGGCTTCATCTTCCGGCAAAATTTTGATCTTGCCCTGATTGAGCTCGGAGATCGCCTTGGAGAGCGGCTTTGACACAGCGATCACATCTAAATTGTCGCCTGCCTGACGGGCAATGATCTGACGCGCTCTTTTTGCCGTAGCTAAAACGATGGAGTAGCGGCTGCTTACTACCGGTTCTTCTCCCTCTTCAACTCCGCTGTTTACTACCTGCATTAAATCTGAATAAGATGGATGTAACATAATATTATTCCCCTTTCGCAAACGTTTTGATTTCTTCCCGTATCTGCTGTACAAATTCCAGATTCCGGCTTATTTTATAATGCTGACTTTCGATCAGGTGATGGAGCTCCTCCACACTCGTCTCCAGATCATCATTTATAATCATATAGTCATACTTCTCTACGCCGTCTGATTCCTCGGCTGCTCTTAAGAGTCTTACGCGGATCACATCGTCCGGCTCTGTTCCTCTGCCCCGCAGACGTTCCTCCAGTGTAGGAGCGTCCGGCGGCATCACAAACAGCAGAAGCGCATCAGGATATTTCTCCTTTACTTTAAGCGCGCCCTGAAGCTCGATCTCCAGAATCACATCTCTTCCCTGCGCCATCTGATCCTCCACGTAATCGCACGGAGTACCGTAGTAATTGCCGCAGTAGCAGGCATATTCGATCAGTCTGCCGTCCCTGATAAGCTGCTCAAACTCATCTTTCGTCTTGAAAAAATATTCTCTTCCGTCCTGTTCTCCTTCACGCGGCGCGCGTGTCGTCGCGGAGACAGATAAGGCGTAGTGTCCGTATTTTTCAGTCAGCCGTTTCATCAGCGTCCCTTTTCCGACGCCGGAAAAGCCGGAAACTACTACAAGGATCCCTCTCCTGTTCATATCTCCTCTCCCTTCATATCCTGCTCTGTCAGATTTCTTGCAGCAAAACGCTTCGCGATCGTGTCCGGCTGCATTGCCGAAAGTACGATCTGCTCCGTCTCCATCACGATCACTGATTTTGTCCGTCTGCCCTGCGTAGCGTCTACGATCCTCTGCTGCTCCCTTGCATTTTGCACCATGCGCTTGACCGGAGCCGCATCCGGATTCACAACTGCCGTGATCTTCTGTGTGTTTACATAATTTCCAAAACCAATATTTACTAATCCTGCCATATTTCCCTCGCTGTTCTAATGGTTTTTTATTTTTTGTTTTTCCTTGCTACTCAACATTTTGTATCTGCTCGCGGACCTTTTCGATGTCGGTCTTTAGATCGATCGCGACATTCGAGGTCTCCAGATCGTTTGCTTTCGACAGGATCGTATTCGCCTCGCGGTTCATCTCCTGTGCGATAAAGTCAAACTTCCTGCCTACTGCGCCGCCCTTTTGAAGTCCTTCCCGCATCGCGCTGATATGGCTGTGCAGCCGGACTGTCTCTTCGTCCGTACAGATCTTGTCTGCAAACAGGACGACCTCTGAGGCGAGCCTGCTCTCATCGATCTGCGAATCAGCAAGCAGCTCCGCCACCTTGTCCTCAAGCTTTTTGCGGTATTCCGCAATGATCTGCGGATACCTTTTCTCTATGAGAATTACATTTTCTTCCATTACTGCCAATTTGTCAAGGATATCTGTCTTAAGAGCTTCGCCCTCCCGCTGTCTCTCCTGCACGAACTGGCGGCATGCGCCTTTTACTGCCTCTTCGAGCATCGACCACATCTCTTCCTCGTCTATCTCCTGCTCCTCCATCGTAAAGACCTCCGGACAGCGGCCGAGCGCCGATACGCGCACATCGTCCTCAAGCCCGAACTGCTCTGCCATCTGACGGTAATACTTCAGATATTCGGCGGCTGCGTTCTCGTTATATTTCAATGCCACGCTTTCCTGTGAAAAATCCTCATATGTAATGAACACATCCACCTTGCCTCTCTGGATGTAGGATTTGAGCACATTGCGGATCGCCGGTTCAAAGAAGCTGAATTTTTTCGGCATCTTGATATTTACGTCAAAATAGCGGTGATTCACCGCCTTCATCTCTACCGTAAATTTTTTATCGCCCCGAAGATTTTCATATCGTCCGAAGCCTGTCATACTACTGATCATTTTTATGTCCTCTCCTGCTCTAAAGCATAATTACACATAATTACCCATATTTAATTTATTATAAACGATTGCAGAAAAGCAGTCAATGAAAATTGTTTTTTCTTTACCTTTCTTTTTATATCTGTTATCATAACGTTACCGTTTACATAGGAAGTATATTGTAACAGGAGGAATTACCATGGCACTTGATGGAATTGTCATTGCAAATATAACTGCCGAGCTTAGCGCGCAGCTTACCGGCGCACGGATCAGCAAGATCGCGCAGCCGGAGGCCGACGAACTGATCCTTACCTTAAAAAGTCCGCGCGGGGCGCAGAGGCTTCTTCTTTCCGCCGGAGCCAGTCTGCCGCTTATTTATCTCACGCAGACGAACAAGCCGTCTCCGCTTACTGCGCCGAATTTCTGTATGCTTCTGCGCAAGCATATCGGAAACGGAAAGCTGACGAAGATCTGGCAGCCCGGACTGGAGCGCATCATCCACTTTGAGATCGAGCACTTCAATGAGATGGGCGATCTCTGCCGCAAGGAACTTATTCTTGAACTGATGGGCAAGCACAGCAATATCATTTTTTGTGATGATACGGGAATGATCATTGACAGTATCAAGCACGTATCCGTCCAGACGAGCTCCGTGCGCGAGGTTTTGCCGGGACGCCCGTATTTTATAGCAGTCACACAGGAAAAATGCGATCCGCGCAGCACTTCTTTGGAAGAATTCTGCGCCGCAGTATTTTCAAAACCGATGCCGCTTGCAAAGGCCCTGTACTCTTCTTATACGGGAATCAGTCCTGTGATCGCAGAGGAGATCTGCCACCGCGCTTCGCTCGAATCATCGCAGAGCGCAAATTCGATCGAGGAACTTGCACAGGTGCATCTGTACCGTCAGTTCGAGCTTCTGATAGAAGATGTCAATGAGGGACGCTTTTCTCCCTCCATTATCTACGACGGGCAGCACGTTCCGGTCGAATTCTCTTGTGTACCGCTTACGATGTATCACGATATGGAATGCGTCCCCTTCGACTCGGCTTCCGCTATGCTGGAACAGTATTACGCGCTGAAAAACACAGTCACACGCATCAGACAGAAATCATCTGATCTGCGGCGGATCGCCACGACAGCGCTTGACCGCTGCCGCAAAAAATACGATCTGCAAAAAAGGCAGCTAAAAGACACCGACAAACGTGATAAATACCGCGTCTACGGCGAACTGATCAACACATACGGCTACAACGTCGAACCGGGCAGCAAAAAATTTGACGCACTGAATTATTATACGAATGAAATGATCACGATACCGCTCGATGAGACGATGACGCCCCATGAGAACGCCCAGAAATATTTTGACAAATACAACAAATTAAAACGCACGTTTGAAGCGCTTTCAGAGCATATCAAAGAGACGCAGGCAGAGATCGCCCAGCTTGAATCGATCTGTACGTTCATGGATATGGCGCTCTCCGAGGAGGATCTCGTACAGGTAAAGGAGGAGCTTACAGACGCCGGATATATCCGCCGCAAATACACGGGCAAAAAGGTAAAGATCACCTCCCGCCCGTTCCATTACGTCTCCTCAGACGGCTACGATATGTATGTCGGAAAAAATAATTATCAGAACGATGA
>CATZPU010000173.1 GCA_958422845.1 uncultured Lachnospiraceae bacterium
GAGGAAGGTATGACCTTCGACCGATAACCTGATTTGGATAATGCCAACGTAGGGAAGCCTGAGTATAGGAGTATTGACGGAAGTTATCAGATTAGGTAACTTCCGTTTTTTGTGCGGTAAATGTCTGTGGATTGCAGAAAGGAAGTGAAAAAGAGAGATCCCGATAGATTCGGGCGGATAGAAGGGGAGCGCCTTGTGTCCTGTATTTTGCGATGGGAACCCGTGTTTCGGGGTGAGAGGAGAAAATGGATTCTCGACCGGGCGAGATTCATGGAATTTCGTACAAAAATACGAAAAGAGGATAAGAGAATGAGAGATTCAAAAGGTTTATTGAAAATGGTCGTACTTGCTATGTTTGTCGGACTCGGCGTAGTCATATCGCCGATCCTGAGAGTGGAGGGAATGTGTCCTATGGCTCATTTCATTAATGTTGTCTGCGCCGTGTTTCTGGGACCGTGGTATGCGTTTTTGTGTGCGTCGATCATCGGGGTACTCAGAATGATGTTGATGGGAATTCCGCCGCTTGCGCTTACGGGAGCAGTTTTCGGAGCCTTTTTATCAGGAGTCTTTTACAGGCTTTCAAAAGGAAAACTCGTCGCGGCTGTGGCGGGGGAAGTTATTGGTACAGGAATCATCGGAGCGCTTGTTTCCTATCCGGTCATGACAGTTCTATGGGGAAAGGAAGGACTGAGTTGGATGTTTTATGTGCCGTCATTTATCTGCGGGACGCTGATCGGAGGAAGCATCGCGTTTGTATTTCTGCGTAAGTTTGCAGATAACGGAATGCTCGTGAGATTTCAGGAAATGCTCGGTTCAAAAAGCTACGCAGATAAGGGGAGTGTGCTTTCTAATGCGTGTATGATTGCGGCAGTCGGTGCGATTGGCTTTGTCGTGATAGAGATCGGAGCAGATGTGTTTGCGCTTACTTCTCCGGTATGGTCCGGAGCGGCTTACGCAGTCCTGATCGCGTTTCCGGCAGCGGCTGTCGTTTATCTGATGGCGCAGAAATTTAAGGCGGTAAAGAAGGAAGCGTAAAAAAGCCGGACTGTGAAAAAAGAAGAGACAGAGGCACGGGAAAAGGGCGGAAATAGGCGAAACGAGGATGCGTAAGAAAGCAAAAAAAGTAGAAAAGTGATGAGCAGGAAAGCAAAAGAAGTGGAAAAACATGTGTAAGAAAGCAGAAAATGTGGATAGCAGAATAAGAAACGATGCAAAGGTGTGGAGAATGGATATAAATAAGATAGGGCTGATACGGGAGTCCGTCAAAAGGAAGCAGCCGCTGATCCATTGTATTACAAATCCGATCTCGATCCATGCATGTGCAAATGCGGTCCTTGCTGTGGGGGCGCGCCCGATCATGGCGGAGCATCCGAAAGAAGCGGCAGAGATCACGGAAACAGCAAAGGCGCTGATGCTGAATCTCGGAAATATCACAGATGTCAGGATGGAGTCTATGATGATTGCGGCGCGAACGGCGAAGTGCGGCGATATACCTGTGCTGTTGGACTGTGTCGGCGCGGCGTGTTCGAGGCTTCGCAGGGAATACGCGCTGAATCTGATCGATACAGTCACGCCGACCGTCATCAAAGGCAATTACTCTGAAATAAAAGCGCTGTGTGCATCGGGCTACACCTCGTCCGGCGTAGATGCAGAGACTGGATTGGAAACCGCGCAGATCGGCAAAGAGGCGGCGCAGTTTGCGAAGGCAAGAAGCACAGTCGTCTTGGCAAGCGGAAAAACGGACATTATCACAGACGGAAAGCAGATCATTTATATAAAGAACGGTTCCCCACAGCTGGCATCTGTGACGGGAACGGGCTGTATGCTCGGCGCTCTGTGCGCAGGTTATTTATCCGCAGACAGAAGCCTTTATGCTGCGGCAGCCGCGTGTGCGGTGATGGGGATCTGCGGGGAGTTCTCCGAGACAGAAAAAGGATCGGGAACATTCATGGTAAATTTGCTGGATCGACTGTCAACGCTGAGGCAAGAGGAATTGGAAGAGAGACTGAAGATGGAGGTGACAGAGATTGAAAAGTCTTGATATGACGCTGTATTTTATTACAGACAGTACAGGGTTTGAAGAAGAGGAGTTTTTAAGAAGAGTACGAGAAGCACTGGAGGGCGGCGTTACGATCCTTCAGCTTCGTGAGAAAAATAAAACAACGAGAGAGTATATGACGCTTGCGCAGAAGGTACATACACTGACAAAGCAGTACGGCGTGCCGCTTATCATTGACGACCGGCTGGACGTAGCTATGGCGGTCGATGCGGAGGGCGTCCATTTAGGTCAGAGCGACCTCCCCATCCATATTGCAAGGAAGATTTTCGGAGAAGAAAAGATTATCGGAGCGACGGCAAAGACGGTGGAACAGGCGCAAGAGGCGTATCAGCAGGGGGCAGATTACCTTGGCGTCGGCGCAATCTATCCGACGACTACAAAGGTAAAGACGGTTCTTACCTCGACCGAGATGCTGGGGAAGATCTGTCGTACGGTGCCGGTTCCGGTCAATGCGATCGGGGGACTTACGAAGGACAATGTTGATGTGCTGACAGGGATTCCGATTGCAGGCATCTGCGTCGTCTCAGCAATCATGAAGGCAGGATCACCAAAAAAAGCGGCACAGGAATTAAAGGCTGCCGCTAAGAAACTTATAGCACTTTGATAAGCGGCAGCCCGGGGGCACCACCTGTTGTCGCTCAATAAAAATAATGCGAGTGAATAGAAAGGAGCAGATATGAGAACAGCATTATCAATCGCAGGGAGCGATTCCTGCGGAGGCGCCGGTATTCAGGCAGATATCAAGACAATGACGATGAATGGCGTATATGCGATGAGCGCGATTACTGCGCTGACCGCGCAGAATACGACTGGCGTAAGAGGCGTTTTGGAAGCGTCACCGGAATTTTTAGAATTGCAGCTTGACGCTGTATTTGAAGACATTTTTCCGGATGCCGTAAAAATCGGTATGACAGCGTCTGCGGAGCTGATCCGCGTAATCGCAAAGCGTCTGAGACATTACGGAGCAAAGAATATCGTTGTAGATCCTGTGATGGTAGCGACGAGTGGTTCAAAATTGCTGAAGGAAGATGCAAAAGAAGCATTGATGGAAGAACTTTTTCCACTGGCAGCGCTCGTTACGCCCAATATACCGGAAGCAGAAATTCTGTCTGGAATACCCGTTTCCCGAAAAAAAGATATGGTAGAAGCAGCAAGTGTGATCCATGAAAGATACGGCTGCGCCGTGCTTTTAAAGGGCGGTCACGCGGTAAACGACGCGAATGATCTTTTGTACGCAAAAGGGATCTGCCGCTGGTTTGAAGGACGCAGGATCGGCAATCCGAACACGCACGGAACGGGATGTACGTTATCTTCCGCGATCGCGTCTAATCTGGCAAAGGGATTTTCCATAGAGGAGGCTGTCAAGCGGGCAAAGGAATATATCGAAGGGGCGCTTGGCGCCATGCTTGATCTCGGCAAAGGTTCCGGTCCGATGCAGCATGGCTTTGACCTGAATAGCCGTTTTGCAGAAGCAGCAGAAAAATAACAGGGCAGCTATCGTATGATAAAAAGCTATCATATTATAAAAAATAAGAAAGGAAACGTATCTGTGAATTTACGGAACAGATACAAGGAAACGAAACATGAGAGAGTATGCGACACAGATGGAGGCAGCCAGAAAAGGGATAATTACGCCGCAGATGAAAGCGGTGGCTGCAAAGGAATACCGTACAGAAGAGGAAATCCGGGAGTGGGTAGCGAAAGGTCAGGTAGTGATCTGCGCCAACCGGCTGCATACGTGCATTGATCCAAACGGAGTAGGATCTATGCTGCGTACGAAGATCAATGTCAACCTCGGCGTATCAAGAGA
>CATZPU010000174.1 GCA_958422845.1 uncultured Lachnospiraceae bacterium
GATGCTGATCAATGAAGCAGAGGCGGCGGGCACATCTGTGTCAAAGGAAGAGCTTGCAGCATCGATCGGCGTGATCAGAGAAAATTATGAGCTGCTTGCGACAAAGCAGCAGGGAGAGGTCGGCAATCTTGATAAAATAAATGTACTGGAGCAGCTTGCGTCAGGCGGCGAGACGGAGACCGGAACGGAATCCGAATCAGGTACAGAGACTGGGACAGAGTCTGAATCGGACACGGAGACGGAGCAGCAGGAAGCAGACACGTATCAGGTAGAGATACAGTATCTTGATGAAAAGGGAAATGCAGTTACTTCTGCCGCGCCGACCAGCTATAAGGCAGGAGAGGCAGTCACATTGTCCGCACCGAGCGGAGAGGCGCTTCTGGCTGATTTTTTGCAGTGGGAGATCGAGGCGCCGCAGTCCTTAAAGGACAGCCTGACGGCTGACGCGCTGAAAAATCCGGCGATTTCCTTTACAATGCCGCAGGAGACTGTAAAGCTTACGGCGCGCTATCATTCTTATGAGGAAAAGATCGAGCGTTACGTTAAGAGCTTTCTTGACATGGCGGGAGATGTGCTCGCCGAGGGAGCTTCGGCTTCTGAGGATTACGTGACAAGGCTTGAGACTGCGATCGCATTCTATCAGTATTGGCTTGCAGAGATTCCGGGAGCTCCTGCGGACGCGGTAGTTTTTGCTTCCGAGACGATGCCGCCTATGGAGGAGATCGTCGATACTTTGCTCAGTAATGTAATGGAATACTATGAACTTCGCGGAGTAGTCCGTTCCTTCCTGCAGCAGCAGACTGGGGATGAGATCGTTGCGATAGAAGAACTGGAAGGCAGATACGAGACGCTGTGCAAGACATACGTTCAGTTCCTTTTTGAAAAAATCAATCCGGAGGCAATCAGCGCAGAGGATACGCAGAAAGCGCAGAGAGCGTACGACGCGCTCGGACCGGGATGGCAGGCAGGTCTGGAGGAGCAGTGGCAATCGTCGCATGCGGCATCAGGCATTACAGCTCCGGCGATCGGAGACAGTCTGAAGGCATATCCGGTGCTGATGGCTTTTCAGGAGTACAAGAAGGTCGCGCCGAATCTGTCGAAGGATGAAAAGAAAGCTGCCTTAAGGGAGATCATGCAGTCGTATTACCTGCTGACAGATCCGCAGCGGCAGATCGTGGCATCCGTAAAGGAATTCGTTAAGACGATGAAAAAGTTCGGCTTATGGGACCCTGATGAACCGGTGACAGAGCCGGATACGGAACCGTTCTATCCGGGCGGAGACGACTGGGGCGATGGCGGCGATCCGGGCTATACGGCGGAAGAACTCAAAGAGATGATCGAGGAAAAACAGCGTGAGATCAAGGAATGTGAGCTTGATATCCGTGAAAAGAAGCTGACTGTCGACCAGAAAAAGCGTATCGTAGACGGTAAGGTCGTAAAGAGTACGATGGACGGCACGGTGATCAGTATCGGCGAGCAGGACGGAACCTCCGATTACGATTACTTTGTAAAGGTCGCAAATGAGAGCGGTCTGTATGCAAAAGGCGCCATGAGTGAGCTTGCACTGGCAAATATACATGTCGGAGACAAGATCTCAGGCATGATGACAGAGACGGGAGTCAGCTTCACGGCAGTGATAAAGGAGATTTCCGAGTATCCGGATGAGAACGGCAACATGAGTTTCGGCTACGGTATGGAGAATTCAAACGCGTCTTACTATCCGTTCTATGCGCTGCTTGACAGCACAGAGGATATTGAGGAGGGTGAGGCGGAGATTCGGCTCTCTCCGTCCGTGTCAAACGAAGATGACAAGACGATCTATCTGGAGCCATATTTTGTAAAGGAAGAAAAAGACGGCAAAAGCTACGTTTGGAAGCAGGGCGATGACGGTCTGCTTACAAAACAGTATGTGATCACCGGAAAGATGATCTACGGCGGTATGGCTGTTGAGATCATGGATGGAATCAAAATGTCGGATAAGATTGCATTTCCGTACGGAAAAGACGTCAAAGAGGGCGCAAAGACAAAGGAAGTAGATGCGCTGGAGTAAAGGCGTATAGCAGGAGGTGTAAAATTTGCTTGAAAATATAAGACTGTCCTTTCAGGGGATATGGTCGCACAAGATGCGTTCGTTTTTGACTATGCTCGGAATCATTATCGGTATCGCTTCGATCATTTCCATCGTTTCCACCATCAAGGGAACGAATGAGCAGATCAAGAACAACCTGATCGGTTCCGGCAACAACACGGTAGACATCGGACTGGCAGGAGAGTGGGAACTCGATATTTACTCTTCTGCGGATATTCCACCGGGAATCCCGCAGGTAAGCGATGCGACAAGGCAGGAGATACTGGATCTTGACGCTGTGGAAAATGTGACCTGCTTCAATGAAAGACGTACTTCGGACGGTGTATTTTATCAGAACAACAGTCTCTCAGAAGTAACGGTCCGCGGTATCGATACGAGCTACTTTGCGACGGCGGGCTACGTCATAAAAACAGGAAGAAATTTCATCGACAGCGACTATGAAAATTTCCGCAAGGTACTGATTCTTGACCAGACGGCGGCGGAGAGTCTGTTCCAGAAAGAAAATCCGATCGGAAAGACGATCGAGATCATGAAGATGCCGTTTACGGTAGTGGGCGTCGTGGAGAAATCCATACAGTTCGAGCCGACGATCCGGTCTGTCAATGACTACTACACGTATCACCAGAATCAGTCGGCAGGTTATCTGTATATGCCGTCAGCTTCGTGGCCGATCGTATATGCGTACGATGAGCCGGAAAAGGTGATCGTAAAGGCTGTAACGACGGACGATATGGAAGAGGCGGGGCAGAAAACAGCCGAGATACTGAATAAGACGATCTCAGAGCAGCAGACAGACTACAAGTACAAAGCGGACAATCTGCTTGAGCAGGCGCAGAAGCTTCAGGATCTGAGCGCTGCGACAAACAATCAGCTCATCTGGATCGCGAGTATATCGCTTCTTGTCGGAGGTATCGGCGTTATGAATATCATGCTCGTATCCGTCACAGAGCGGACGAGCGAGATCGGTCTGAAAAAGGCGATCGGAGCGCGAAAAGGCGTGATCCTCGGTCAGTTTTTGACAGAGGCAGCCGTGCTGACAAGCATCGGAGGCATCATCGGAGTGGCGACCGGAATCGGTATGGCGCAGGCGATCAACAGGGTTTCGGGAGTCGCGGTGGCGATCAGTATACCGGCGTCGGTGATCGCGGTAGTATTTTCCATGCTGATCGGTATCGTGTTCGGACTTCTTCCGTCGATTCAGGCGGCAAATCTCGATCCGATCGAAGCGCTTCGCAGGGAGTAGATACGGTTCATACATGGCTTGGCATTTGCTGCAAAGTCCGTAAGAAAATAGAAAAAAATCATTATAAGGGCTTGCCTTGCGGCGAGCCCTTATGCTATAATACAAAAGTTGCAGATTAAACACGCAGGTGGATTCTGGAAATGGTGCCGGCGAGTCCTTTGGGATGGAAAGGCCAGTCAGATACGGCCGGACGGTCTTTTCGGAAGCGTGAGACCTGCGGAAGAAAACAACCAAAAAGGAGAAAAGACATGAGCGTAATTTCAATGAAGCAGTTACTTGAGGCAGGTGTTCATTTCGGACATCAGACAAGAAGATGGAACCCGAAGATGGCAGAGTACATCTACACAGAGCGTAACGGTATCTACATCATCGACCTTCAGAAATCTGTAGGCAAGGTAGACGAGGCTTGCAAGGCAGTTGCAGACATTGCAGCAAACGGCGGAAACATTCTGTTCGTAGGTACAAAGAAGCAGGCACAGGATGCAGTAGCAACTGAGGCAGAGAGATGCGGAATGTTCTACGTAAACGAGAGATG
>CATZPU010000175.1 GCA_958422845.1 uncultured Lachnospiraceae bacterium
ATTATTTCAAAATTCTTCTGGCACCTGGCGGTGATGCAGAGCATATTCCGATCAGCAAAACATGTCTGCAGGATGCGGGCTTTGATTACGCTGCGCTCGGTCATATCCACAAGCCTCAGGTAGTGATACAGAATCTGGCTATGTACGCCGGAGCGCTTGAACCGATCGACTGCAATGACCTTGGCGCACACGGATATATTATCGGCGATGTACAGCGCAGAAAAGTGAAGCTTTCATTTGTGGAGGTGTGCAGCAGGGAATACCGTCATGAGACGGTCGAAGTCACGGAGTCCGATACGGTGTTTTCGATTCGGGAAAAGGTGGCGCGGACGATCCATGAGGGCGGTTCGCAGCATATGTACAGGCTTACGCTCACCGGAGAGCGCGATCCGCAGATCAGACCGGATGTGCGCGAATATATGAAATGCGGGCGTATTATAGAGATCACGGATCAGACAGTCCCTGCTTTTCATTTACAGGAACTTGCCCGCAGATATAGGGGACAGCTTATCGGAAAGTATATTGAGAGCTTTGAGAACGGTCCGAAGGGGATCGTCGAAGAAAAAGCGCTGCGTTACGGACTTGAGGCGCTTTTGTATTCCGAAAAATGAGTAAGTGATACAGGATAAAAGAAACGGGCTGCCGGAGATCGCGGCAGCCTGTGGGAAAAGAGGGGAATATGGAGATACTGGAGCTGTGGCTTCGGCGTTACGGAAAATTTGAGGATCACAGAATACGTTTGAAGTCAGGGATCAATATCATATATGGCGGCAACGAGACGGGAAAGACAACGATCCATTCTTTTATACGGGCAATGTGTTTCGGGCTTAACAGAGCGCGCGGAAGAGCGGCGCGGACAGACGAGTACCAGCTTAGACAGCCTTGGGATGCGCCCGGCGTTTTTTTGGGAACCATGTGGGTGCAGAAAGACGGGGAGACGTATCGCATCGATCGCTGCTTTGACCGAAGTGCAAAGCCGCTTACCGTCACCTGCGAATCGCAGCCGCAGGAATTTGCCATGCCGGAGCAGGCGGTGGCAGAGCTGCTTGACGGGATCAGTGAAAATGCGTTCGTAAATACTGTTTTTATTCCGCAGGCGCATGCCGAGACAGAGGAGGCGCTTGCGGCGGAGCTTCAGCGTTATATGATAAACAGCGACAATGCCCTCGATGCGCAGCTTGATGTGACGCGCGCGCTGCAGTCGCTGCGCAAAAAGAAAAAAGCGCTTGAGCAGAAAAAGAAAAAGGAAGAAGAGGCGCTGGAGACTGCGATCGAGAAAAAGCTTGCCAAGGCAGAGGATATACGGCGGGAACTGGAATTGCTCGAACGGCAGAGCACATATATGCGCAGACAGGAGGAGACGGAGCGCGGACACAGCCGTTTTGGATATGAAACAGATGAAAGATACTGGGAAGATGAAGCAGAGGACGGTTTTGAAGCGGGATTCTTTCATTGGAAAAAAGTCATCATCGGCCTGCTCATACTTGCAGGTATTCTGGCTCTGGCAGGCGCGGTATTTTTGACAGACTGGAAGCTGCGTATATTTCTGGGAATCTTCGGCGCAGTGTTTTTGGCGCTGACGTTCCCGGTCCACTTCCTGTTTCGAGCAGAAGAGCCTGACGAGATGACAGAAGAACCGGAAACAGGACGACGCAGCAGAAAAAAGGACAGGCAGGAGAGCAGAAGCGGGAGCAGAAAAAGCGGCGCGCAGGGCATGGAAGATGCGGGAGGTGCGCCGGATGCGTATCTTCAGGAGGAGATACAGGTGCGTAAGGAGCAGTATGCGAAGCTTCAGGATGAGCTGGAAGGGCTTTATCAAAAGCATGTGCGGCCGGTCGGAGTCGAGACGGAGCTTGCAGCTGTCACCATGGCGATCGACAGGATATGCGAGCTGTCGACGGGAATTTATGCACGGTCCGGCGGACGGCTGAATGAGCGTGCTTCAGAGATATTAAATGAGCTGACAAACGGTGCGTACAACCGCATTATTCTCGATGAGGGAATGGAGGTGCGCATCTATACGCCGGAGCGTGTGCTCGGACTTCATCAGGTGAGCGGCGGTACGATGCAGCAGATATACTTTGCGCTGCGTATGGCGGCAGGGGAGCTTCTCGGCGGCGCGCAGCTTCCGGTGGTGCTTGACGAGACGTTTGCGATGTATGATGATGCGCGGCTTGCGTCGGCGCTTCGGTTTCTGAAAAAAAGCGGACGACAGGTCATTTTGTTTACGTGCCAGAAGCGGGAACGGGAGATATTGGCGCGTCTGTAGATTTTAATTTGAACAGGAAAAGAACAGGAGCAATATCATGTTGAAAATAGGATGTCATTTATCTTCATCAAAAGGATTTTTACATATGGGAAAGGAAGCAGTCTCGATCGGGGCAACGACGTTCCAGTTTTTTACGCGCAATCCGCGCGGGAGCAAGGCGAAAGCGCTTGACGAAAAGGATATTGAAGCATACCTTGCATATGCGAAGGAGCATGGGATAGAAACGATCGTAGCTCATGCGCCGTATACGCTGAATGCGTGTTCTGCGGACGCAAAGGTGCGTGAATTTGCAAAAGAGGCGATGACGGATGATTTAAGAAGAATGGAATATCTTCCGAACAATGTCTACAATTTTCATCCGGGAAGCCATGTGGGGCAGGGGACAGAACGCGGGATAGAGATGATCGCCGATCTGCTCAATGAGATTCTGACGCCTGATCTGCATACGACAGTGCTGCTTGAGACGATGGCAGGAAAGGGGAGCGAGGTCGGAAGCAGGTTTGAAGAGATCGCGGAGATCATTTCACGCGTAGAATGTAAGGATAAGATGGGCGTCTGTCTCGATACGTGCCATGTATATGATGCCGGATATGATATAAAGGACGATCTGGACGGCGTACTGGCAGAGTTTGATCGGGTGATCGGACTGGGGCGTTTAAAGGCGGTACACGTAAATGATACGAAAAATCCGTTTTGCAGTCACAAAGACAGACACGAAAAGATCGGCGAGGGGCATCTCGGACTGGAGGCTCTGTATCGGGTGGTGCATCATCCTCTTTTGCAGGGGCTGCCGTTTTGCCTTGAGACGCCGAATGAGCTGTCGGGCTATGCAGCGGAGATAGAGATGCTGCGCTGAGGGCTGTAAGACAATACAGACGGATGGGAAAGCTGCGCCGGAGGATGAAAGGCAATACAGCGACGAAAGAATAGAAACGGATATAAAAACAGATATAAAAAGCTGGGGTGTTGCAAAATACATCCGGCGGTACCCTTTCGGGTGATTTTCCACCGAAAACGAAGATGTTTTCTGCGGAAAACACACCGAAGATCCACCGGAATCAGTATTTTGCAACGCCCCTTAATTGTTTTCTTTTCTCTTCTTATCGAGGAATTTTGTGATCCTGTCAGTCGGGTTCAGCAGTTCGCTGATCGAACCGTCATGATTGAGCGTATCAATGATGAGCGCGATGAATTTGCTCATGTCGCAGCCTGTGTAATACGGTTTTTCGAGAAGCTGCGGCGTCTGGTAAACGAGGTTCGTCGTCAGGATCGAGTGGAAAAGCCCCTGCTCGTATGCGAGGTCGAATTTATCAAGACCGTTCGTGAAGAGTCCGAAGGTGGAGCAGATAAAAATTCTGCCTGCATTTCTCTTCTTGAGCTCCTTGGCTACGTCGAGCATACTGTCGCCGGAGGAGATCATATCGTCGATGATGACAACGTCCTTGCCGTTTACGTCAGCGCCGAGGAATTCATGTGCGACGATCGGGTTGCGTCCGTTTACGATGTGCGCATAATCGCGTCTCTTGTAAAACATACCCATATCTACGCCGAGGATATTTGCCATATAGATCGCGCGTCCTGCGGCTCCTT
>CATZPU010000176.1 GCA_958422845.1 uncultured Lachnospiraceae bacterium
ACCGGAGGCAGGTATGCCGATCATGGAAGGAAAATGCGTGCTCTTTAAGGCATTCGGAGACGTAGATGCGATCCCGCTTTGCGTGCGCAGCAAGGATGTAGATGAGATCGTCAATACGGTCGCTCTGCTTGCAGGCAGCTTCGGAGGCGTGAATCTTGAGGACATCAGCGCGCCGCGCTGCTTTGAGATCGAGAAGAAATTGAAAGAACGCTGTGATATTCCGATCTTCCACGATGATCAGCACGGTACGGCAGTAATCACGCTTGCAGGTCTTTTGAATGCCCTGAAATTCGTAGGAAAGGACATCAGCGAGGTGAAGATCGTTACGAGCGGAGCCGGTGCAGCAGGTATCGCTATCATTCGTCTGCTGATGAGCATGGGACTGAAAAACGTTATCATGACAGATCGTACAGGCGCTATTTATAAGGGACGCGAGGGGCTCAATGCGATCAAGGAGGAGATGGCAGAAATCACGAACCAGAACTGTGAGAAGGGAACTCTGGCAGAGGTGATCAAGGGTGCGGACGTATTTATCGGCGTTTCAGCGCCGGGCACTCTGACAAAAGAGATGGTGCAGACGATGGCGAAAGACCCGATCATCTTCGCATGTGCAAACCCGACGCCGGAGATCTTTCCGGACGAGGCGAAGGCAGGCGGCGCAGCAGTCGTATCGACAGGCCGCAGCGACTTCCCGAATCAGGTAAACAACGTGCTTGCATTCCCGGGTATTTTCCGCGGTGCGCTTGACGTACGCGCTTGCGACATTAACGACGAGATGAAGATCGCAGCGGCACGCGCGATCGCAGGACTCGTAAGCGACGAGGAGCTGAATGCGGACTATATCCTTCCGGCAGCTTTTGACAACCGTGTAAAGGACGCAGTCGCAAAGGCAGTTGCAGATGCAGCGGTAAAGAGCGGCGTGGCACGCATCTGAAAACAGAACTCTAATATAGAAATCTGAGATAGGCATTGAAAGAGAAGCTGACGTTTTGGCAGAGGACATCTGTCAGAACATCAGCTTCTTTTTGTGCGAAATAGACAAAAACTGACATTTATTTCTTGTTAATGTGTCAATAGACACAGATGGTACTGTGTGGTAGTATAGCTGTAGTACAGGAGTACAGAAGCGTAAAAACACTAGCAAGGTGTATACGATGGGAGGAGAAAAGATGGACTATCCGAAGAATAATTTTCCGGGCGGAGTGTGGCCGGTTATGCTTACTCCGTTTACGCAGGACAATGAGATCGATGAGCCGGCGCTTCGCGCACTGGTCGACTGGTACATCGGAAACGGTGTAAAGGGACTTTTTGCCGCATGCCAGTCAAGCGAGATCCATGAGCTTAGTTTTGAAGAGAGAATGCGTATCGCAAAGATTACGGTAGACGCAGCGGCAGGCAGAGTTCCGGTCGTAGCGAGCGGACACACATCTGACAGTCTGGAGGATCAGGCGAAGGACATCAATACGATGTGGAAAACAGGTGTTGACGCAGTCATCCTTCTGACGAACCGTCTGGCAAAGGAGGACGAGAGCGACGAGGTATGGATCGAAAATTACCACAAGCTTGAGAAGATGATCGATCCTGAGATCAAGCTTGGCGTATATGAGTGTCCGAGACCATACAAGAGACTGCTTTCTATTCCGGTCATCACAGAGATCGCAAAGACAAACCGGTTCTATTTCCTGAAGGATACGTGCTGTGTAGCAGCCGATATCCGCGAGAAGTTAAAAGCGATCGAAGGAACGAATCTGAAGCTTTATAATGCGAATGCGACGACAGCGCTTGAGTCTCTGCGCGACGGTGCGGCAGGCTACAGCGGAATCATGGCAAACTTCCATCCGGAGCTGTGGGTATGGCTGTGCGAGCATTACAATGACAAGCCGGAAAATGCAGACCGCGTGCAGGAAGTCCTGATGGCTGCATCACTGATCGAGCGTCAGCTCTATCCGGTAAATGCAAAGTGGCATCTGAAAGAGATCGAGAAGCTTCCGATGACAACGAAGTGCCGCGTGCAGGATGATTCTCTTCTGTTTGAAACATGGAAAGAAGAGGTACGCATGATGGATCGTCTCTGTAACAGAACGTACGAGGAATACTGCAAGTAATAAAGAAGATCAAAGAGAAAAAGAAGTAAAAAAGGGAGGAGACGATGATGAAAAAGTCATGCAAAGCACAGATCATTCGTGAGAAAATGAAACGCGGAGAAAGAGTCATAGGCGCGCATACCTTTTATCTCGATCCTTCTATTACGGAAGCACTCGGACTTCACGGATTTGAATTTGTATGGATCGACGGAGAGCATTCTGCATTTGATAAAGGCAGCACGCTGGCTCATATTATGGCGGCGGCAGCGGCAGACACGGCGTCGATCGTCAGAGTCGCATGGAATGATCCGGTGCTTGTAAAGCCGGTGCTGGAGATGGGACCGGACGGGATCATCTTTCCGATGGTATGCACTGCCAGGGAGGCGAGAAAGGCCGTCGCGTCCTGTTTGTATCCTCCATACGGAATACGGGGATTCGGACCGAGAAGGGCGAACAGGTACGGAGCTATGTCAAATGACGAATATCTCGATCAGCCGGAAGATTCGTTTCTGCGCATCGTCCAGATCGAGCATGTCGATGCCGTACATAATCTTCGGGAGATCCTTGGCGTGGAGGGAATAGATTTTCCGCTGATCGGAGCAAACGATCTGTCTGCATCTGTCGGACATCTCGGAGATACGAAGCACCCCGAAGTGCGCGCGCTCTGTGAGGAGGCTGTCGCAGTATGCAAAGAGCTTGAAAGACCGTTTGGCGTCTCTTTGGGAGCAGGCGATCACGAGGCGATCCGCTACTGGATCGGAAAGGGCGCATCGTTTATCGGATGCGGAGATGACATCAGCTATATCAGTATGGGCTGTCGGCAGACAATGGAATTTGTAGCGGACTGTATGAAGGAGGTCTAAAGAGCATGAGAATGCCGGAAGAGGGTTTTGCGCTGTCAAGGGCAAATCTTTATGAGCAGATCGCAGATACGATGGAATCATGGATTCTTGCAAACGGCTATACAGAGGATGGAAAACTCCCTTCTGAGCAGACGCTTGCAGACGAATTCGGAGTCAGCCGCAATGTGATCCGTGAGGCGCTCAAGCTCCTTAAAGAAAGAGGGCTTGTAGAATCGAGAAACGGCACGGGCTCTTATATCACAAAGCCGGAGGCGGCGAATCTTTCCGATGTCATCAGCCGTATGGTTGCGATGGATCATATTGATTATCTGGCAATATATGAAATAAGAAGCATATTGGAGACTGCATCATGCCGGAGGGCGGCGCAGACAGCTACAAAAGAGCAGCTTGCGCAGATGCAGGAGCTTTTGGAAGGTCTTAAGGACCGCAGCATATCGGTCGAGGAGCGAAGAGAAAAGGATTTCGAGTTCCACATCGCGATCGCGCAGGCGGCAGGCAATCCGCTGCTCGTGATCCTTGTACAGGCGATGAAAAATATCTTTATAGAAATGATTGAAAAAGGAATTTTCATCACAGGCGGGATCGACGATGCGATTATGCGCCACAACAGCATCATGAGCGCTCTTATGCAGCATGATGCGGATGCGGCGGAGCGTGCGATGCACGATCATCTGGAATTTTCCAGAAAAAATGTCGAGGCTTATCTTGCACGGCAAAAAAGCAATGAAAAAGAATCTTTCGCCGCAGAGGCGCAGAGATATATGTAAAAAATTTTTCAGGAGGAAAAGAACATGAAAAAGAGGGTATTAGCAACAGCACTTGCTGCAGCAATGGCAGGCTCCATGCTCGCAGGATTCACAACACAGGCAGAAGATCTGGGCGATCCGGTTACACTGACAGTCACACTGAC
>CATZPU010000177.1 GCA_958422845.1 uncultured Lachnospiraceae bacterium
GATGAATATGCATCCGGCGCATACTTATGTTTAGGAGGAGAGACGAAAAATGAGTACGGTCAGTGAAAGAATACGCGGCAGCCTTTTTGAAGCTCAGGATGTTTCATACCGTGATTTTCAATCAAGGCTGATCCCGACGCTGGATAAGGAGAGAATCATCGGCGTGCGCACGCCGCAGGTGCGCGCGACCGCGAAGCTGTTTGAAAAGGATTCAGAGATCGATGATTTTCTTAGTGATCTTCCGCATCATTATTTTGAAGAAAACAATGTGCATGTGTCTGTGATCGGAAGGATAAAGGATTACGAGCGCTGCCTGTGCGAGCTGGAGCGGTTTTTGCCGTATATCGACAACTGGCTTACCTGTGATATGGAGTCTCCGAAGGTGTTTGCAAAGCATACGAGGGAGCTTCTGGGACCGATCAGGCTGTGGCTTGCTTCCGGACAGACGTACACGGTGCGTTTTGCGATCCGTATGCTTATGAGTTTTTATCTGGGGGAAAATTTCAGCACGGAATATCCCGATATGGTATCAGCCGTGCGGTCTGAGGAATATTACGTAAATATGATGATCGCATGGTATTTTGCGACAGCGCTTGCAAAGCAGTACGACGCGGCGCTTCCATATATAGAGCAAAAGAAACTTGTGCCGTGGACGCATAATAAGGCGATACAGAAGGCGCGGGAAAGCTTTCGGATCACAGCAGAACAGAAAGAGTACTTAAAAACCTTAAGAATCACTTAAGTTCATTGACAGCGGCGTTCGGGTATGCTATAAAAATAACAAATAAAAGGGAGTAGCTGAACATCTGCTTTTAGTAGATGGGTTTGAAACCGACATCCGATGCTGCGCAGCATCCGTATCAAATGAGATAGCAAGACTTTTATTATGACGAATATCATGATAGAAGTCTTTTTTTATTACATGAACAAGCGATAGAAAGCAGAATAGGAGGAGAATATGACAAATAGTATGAATGAACAGATGGCAAGGGAAATAAGGGAAGCGATCGGCGCAGGAGAGCGTGCTCTGTACAGCTTAAACGCAGCCAGAGAGCAGCTGCAAAGCGCAGGAAACTGGGGGCTTTTAGACTTGTTTGGCGGCGGATTTTTCACAGATATGATGAAGCATTCAAAAATAGAAAAAGCCGTCTCTTGTATGGAGAGTGCAAAGCGGTGTCTGGAGATCTTTCAGCGGGAGCTTCGGGACGTTTCCGTTCGCGCAGATCTTGGTATGGAGATCGGAGGCTTTTTGACCTTTGCAGACTTTTTCTTTGACGGAATTCTCGCAGACTATCTTGTAAAGTCAAAAATATCTGATGCAAAAGATGAGGTGGAGGAGGCGATCGCACAGGTGACGCAGATCGTATCAGGACTTAAACAGAGGCTTGATGCGCAGTGGTAAAATGTTACGCAGAAAAAGCATAGGAGGTAGAATTATGGGATGTCTTGGAAATTTACTGTGGTTTATATTTGGAGGCGCAATCAGCGGGCTTAGCTGGTGTCTGGCAGGCTGTCTGTGGTGTATAACGATCGTGGGTATACCGGTCGGTATGCAGTGTTTTAAATTTGCGTCGCTTAGTTTTTTCCCATTTGGGAAGGAAGTCGATTACGGCGGAGGAGCAGGTTCGCTTTTGTTAAATATTCTGTGGATAGTTATTACAGGGCTTCCGATGGCGATCGAGCACGTACTGCTTGGTGCAGGGCTGTGTATTACGATTATCGGGATTCCGTTCGGGCTGCAGCATTTCAAGCTTGCCAAGCTTGCGCTGATGCCGTTTGGTTCGGCAGTCATGTGATGCATTTAACAAATTGTTAAGAATTTTAAAAGATTTGTGATAACTCTTGCTATATGATTTGCACCGTGGTATGATGTACACAGAATTATTTTGGGAGTAATTACAGATTATCAATGGAGGGTAAATGAGATGGCAAACAAGAGCAAAAAGATTTTGTTGACACTGCTGTTATCCTGCTCAGTGATCATGCTGGTGTCGGGATGCGATAAATTAAAGAAGGAACCGCAGACGGAGACAGAGGCGCCGACAGAAGCGCCTACCGAGAAAGTGACGGAAGCGCCTACCGAGAAGGTGACGGAAGCTCCGACCGAGCCGCCTACAGAGACAGAGCCGGTTACGGAGGCGCAGACGCAGCCGAAGGAACTGACAGCGGAGGAAGAGCTGGCGCAGAAAAAAGATCTGGATGCGATCCGTACCGTATATGCGGCAGACGATATCAATGTCCGTACACAGCCGGGCAAGGACGGAGATATTTTTGACAGCTTCGATCAGGGAGAGACGATCAAGGTGATCGGCGAGACTCCGAACTGGTACATTGTAGACCTTGAGGACTACGAGGACAACGGATACGTGTCGAAGCAGTTCGTATCCGATCAGGAAGTAGCGCCGAAAACGGAGGAAGAGAGAGCGCAGCTTGCAAACGGCGGCGCAGGCGAGACCTCCACGGACAATGCGGGCAGTACGGATGCGGCATCTGCGGGTACTTCTTCCGTAGACATGGAGTATAATGTACAGATCTACGCAGAATCCTTCCCGATTCAGGCGACGACCGGTGCAAATATGCGCCAGACTCCGGCTCAGGACGGCGAGATCATGAACACGATCGCTTCCGGTACGAATGTAAAGGCGATCGGTTATACAGACCGTTGGTACAAAGTGGAGTACGACGGAGCAGTCGGCTATGTGAATAAAAATCTGTTTGCAGCAGAGTAAAGGCGTCAGACCGGACGCATCCCGATGCGTTTCAGATATGTAGGGCATATGACTGCCGATGGATTCTAAGCTGCGGCGCATTAAGAAAAAGATAAGAAAATACCCGATGTCTGTGCATTGACAGGCGTCGGGTATTATTATATAAATAAAAGTGTACTAACAATAATAGTACACTTAGATGATTGCGAAAAAATCAAAGAGATCTTGGAACGAACAGGAGGTAAGGGATTGATGATCGGAATTGATTTACAGAATCGAAGACCTATTTATGAGCAGGTCGTAGAGCGGTTCCAGACATTGATCGTAAGCGGCGTACTGGAGCCTGACAGCCAGATGCCTTCCGTCCGTTCTCTTGCAATGGAGCTTTCGATCAATCCGAATACGATACAGAAGGCGTACAGTGTATTGGAGCAGGAGGGCTACATCTATCCGGTGAAAGGGCGCGGGAATTTTGTTTCCGGCAACGAAGGATTGAAGGTGAAGAAGCAGGAGAGTGTGTTTACAGCGCTGAAAGAACTGATAGGAAAAGGGATAGAGCTCGACATCTCATGTGAAGCATTTATCGACAAAACAAAGGAGTTCTATCTGGAAGGAGGAAGAGGGCAGTCATGATAAAAATAGAGGATGTAACAAAGATGTTTGGGGACATCACCGCGCTCGATCATGTGAATGCGCAGATACATGAGAACAGTATTTTCGGTCTTGTCGGCACGAACGGAGCGGGGAAAAGTACGATGCTTCGGGTAGCGGCGGGAGTGCTGCAGCCGGAGTGCGGTCGTGTGCTGATCGATGATATTCCGGTGTGGGAAAATCCGCAGGCAAAGGAAAAGATCTGTTTTCTGCCGGATACGGCATGGTTTTTTCCGAATGCGACGCCGAATATGATGCGCGATTATTATAAGATCGTGTATCCTGATTTTATGACGGAGAGATTCAATGAGCTGATCGAAAAATTCGATCTCGATCCGAAAAGGAAGCTTGCGACGTTTTCCAAGGGAATGAAGAAACAGGTGTCGGTGCTGCTTGGAATATGTGCGAATACGCAGTATCTGTTTTGTGACGAGACGTTCGACGGACTCGATCCGGTGATGCGTCAGACAGTAAAGAGTCTTTTTGCCT
>CATZPU010000178.1 GCA_958422845.1 uncultured Lachnospiraceae bacterium
TGATCTCCATGCTGGAAGATGAATTTGACATTGAGATCAGTATGGAGTACATGGAAAATGAAAACTTTGATTCTGCCGAAGCGATTTGGGAGATGATACAGGAAATTCAGGAAGGCTAAAGCGGAGGATATTATGACAATTACATCAGCAAGATTTCTTGCGTTTCTTTTCGTGAGTATTGTCGTATTCTTTATCTGTCCGGTGAAACGGCGGTGGCTTGTGCTCCTTTGCAGCAGCATTTATTTTTATGTTGCCGCAGGAGCGCTTAAGTTCCTGCCGTTTATTATGTTTACTTCAGCCGTTGTCTGGCTGTGCGCTAGACAGATCGGAATTTTATATGAGGCGCAGGAGCAGGAGCTTCGCGCAGAAGGGCTTGAGCGGACGGCAAAGAAGGAAATAAAGGAACGCTGCAAGAAGAAAGCGAAGCGTTTTTTGCTTCTTGCACTCGTGCTGTGCATCGGCTTTCTTTGTGTGACAAAGTTTACGAGGTATGCGGTGCGCTATCTGAACCTGATCGCACTGTCCTTAAACGGAAGCGAGCCGTTTCATGCAGAATGGCTTCTCGTGCCGCTTGGAATCTCCTATTATACGTTTTCTACGGTAGGTTATCTGTTGGATGTGTACTGGAAACGATATGCGTATGAAAAAAGCTTTTTTCGTTTTTTCTTATATGCGATCTATTTTCCGCATATCGTACAGGGGCCGATCTCGCGGTATAATCTGCTCGGACAGGAACTGAAAAAAGAGCTGCGTTTTGATGCAAAGCGGGTGATCTTCGGTCTGGAGCTGATGCTGTGGGGCTATTTTAAGAAACTTGTGATCGCCGACCGGCTGAATATTTTTGTGTCAGCCGTTTTTGACGGTCAGCCGCACTCCGGCAGTGTTTTTCTTGTCGCGATGTTTCTGGATGTATTTCAGATCTATACGGATTTTTCCGGTTACACCGATATTGTAAGGGGTATTTCGCAGATCTTTGGCGTAGAGCTGGAGCAGAACTTTAATCATCCGTTTTTTGCAAAGACGGTGCCGGAGTTTTGGCGCAGATGGCATATGACGCTTGGCGGGTGGTTTAAGGATTACGTTTATTATCCGTGTACGATCTCCGGTCCGGTCAAGCGTCTTAGCAAAAAGGTGAAGAAGGCATACTCTGACCGCATGGCGCGTTTTCTGGTCGTCGTCATTCCTGTCTTTACGACATGGGTGCTGACCGGACTGTGGCATGGAACGGGCAAAACGTATCTGTGCTGGGGACTTTATTACGGAACGCTGATTACGATATCCGTTGCGTTTGCGCCGGAGTTCCAGATGCTTACACAGCGTTTTCATATCCGGACGGACTGCTTTTCATGGCGGCTGTTTCAGATGAGCCGGACGTTCCTTTGTTTTATGGGCGGTCGTCTGCTGACGGTTCCAAACGGCCTGCGCCGCACGCTGCTGGTGATAAAAAGCGTGCTCACAGATCCGCAGCCGTGGCAGTTTACGGACGGATCGCTGTATACGTTCGGACTTAGCAGCCGTTCGTTTCTGCTTATTGCGCTCTGTCTGCTTATTTTGTGGGCGGTGAGCATGATGCAGGAGCGCTTTTGTGTCAGAGAGATGCTGGACAGGCAGAATATCGTGTTTCGATGGGCAGTCATTTACGCGGCGATTTTTGCCATTCTCATTTTCGGCGTGTACGGTCTTGGTTATGACGCGTCTGCATTTTTATATGAACAGTATTAGGAGTCGCAGGAATGAAAATATTACAGAAGAACAGAAAATGGATCATAAAGGGCGTCTGCTTTTTGCTTGGTTTTGCGCTCCTGTTTTGGACGGCGCAGAGACTGCTTTCGGCAAAATGGTTCGGCGGAGGAGCGCATACGGGTACATGGATGGAATATCGGGAGCTGGAGCCAAATACCGTTGACGCTCTGTTTCTCGGCACAAGCCATACGTACTCCGCGATAGATCCGATGTACATATATGAAAACTCGGGGATTACAAGCTTTGCGCTGTCCGGTCCGGGGATGCGCTTCGATCTGTCGTATCTGGTATTAAAGGATGCGATCAGGACGCAGAACCCGAAGGTCGTTTTTCTGGATATGTCATCGGTGCATTTTGACAGACAGCAGACGGAGGGGCGGATCCACAAAATACTGGATCAGCTCCCTCTCTCCAAAGAAAAGCTGGAATTTGCGTTTGATACAGACAATGAGGAGCTGAGCGCTCTGGACGCGCTTTTTCCGTTGTTTCGGTATCACAGCAGATGGGAGATGCTGGAACCGCAGGATTTTCAGTATCTGGCAGGCAGTATCGAAGCGCCTGTGTGGAAGGGGCATTACGTGAATTATCGCGTAGTGGAGACAGAGTACTTTTTTTATAAAGAAGGAACGAAAGACGGCGAATGCCACATTGAAGGGCGGGCTCTCGACTATCTGCGCAGGATCGATCAACTGTGCAGGGAGGAGGGAATCCAGCTTATTCTGTATAAGATTCCGGCGCCGACGTGGTACAAGCTGCAGTCCGATGGTTCTGCAAAGCTTGCCGAGGAGTTTGGCGTTCCGTATCTGGAGCTGTTTTACCGTCTGGATGAGATCGGGCTTGATCCGGCGACGGATTTCCGCGACAGGAAAAACCATATGAACCAGTATGGCGCAGAGAAGCTCTCCGCCTACATGATGAAGTATATGCAGGAAAACTTCGATATGGAGGATCAAAGAGGAAAGAATGCGGACTGGGATCAGGATCTTATCACGTATAACGAACAAAAAGCGCTGATCGCGGCGGGGGCAGCTTCCTGACTCTCCGCGCCGTTATCATCATTTTCCCATACCCATGTTTTCAAGTTTTGATATTTGTAAGATTTTCTTGCATTATGCAGGAAGTGTGCTATAATGTGTCTAAATAAATAATAGCGAAGTAGGAATCAGCGCGTTAAGTTGTCAGCGGCTGGGGAGTCGCCCTGAACCGAAAAGCCATTCGTATCAGAATGTGTTTGCGATGCTTTTTCCGCACCCGTTGCTACAATATGAGAACATCTCATAATGTGGAACGAATATTATTTATCAGTAATTTTTAATTTCACATTAGTGGAGGTGTTTTTTGATGCAGAAAAATAGTAAAAGAACATGGGATACCCGTACAATTGTATTTCTCGGACTGCTTGTCGCGCTGCATATCGTGCTTGTGCGCCTCGTGGTAATTGATCTGGGCGCATACCGCATCACAGTCGGCAGTGTCTGCACGATCCTCGCAGGCCTGTGGTTCGGACCGGTAGCAGGAGGTGTGAGCGGACTGCTCTCCGACCTGATCGGATGCGTATTGAAAGGCTATGCGGTGAACCCGCTGATCACGGTAGCAGCGATCCTCTGGGGCGTGATTCCGGCGCTGATGCGTCCGCTTATGACCGGAGGAAAGGTTAAAAAAATAACGATTGCCTGTGTAGCCGTGACGATCACAAGCGTTTTGTCTACGCTGGTCTTTACAACGGCCGGACTTGTGCTTTTCATGCAGTTTAATTTTGCTGTGATCATTCCGGGAAGAATCGTTCAGTGGGCGATCATGACGCCGATCTACTGTGTGCTGACATGTATGCTGTATTATAGTCCGCTGACAAATATGGTTCTCAATGCTACAGTCCGCAGAGCAGGACGCGCGGCGAACGCATAGGAAGCGCATACATATTTTACAATTGAATAAGGAGCATAGTTCCAGATCGATTCCCCCCTGGAGCTTACATACGGGGGCGCTGCACATCGCAGCGCCCTTATCTAGTATAAAAATATAGGATATTACAACAGAATCTACATAAATTTGGAGGTAATTATGAATTACGAAGAATCACGTGCATTTATTCAGGAAGTATC
>CATZPU010000179.1 GCA_958422845.1 uncultured Lachnospiraceae bacterium
GGAGAGCTCTGCGCATGAGGTAAACGGCGTTGCTGTTTTTGCCATGGGAGCGGATTATATTCCGGAGGACTGCCTCCTTCCGAGATTTTCGAGAGAGCGCACGAAGGAGCTTTTGGAGCAGTGTGCACTGGCAAATTATAATACGATCCGCGTCTGGGGCGGAGCCGGCTATCCGGAGGACTGGTTCTTTGATCTGTGTGATGAATACGGATTTTTGATCTGGGAGGATTTGATGTTTGCCTGCTCGACCTACCGTTTGACAGAAGAGTTCGAGGAGAATATCTCGCAGGAGATCGCGGAAAACATCCGCAGGATCCGCCATCACGCATGTCTCGGACTGTGGTGCGGAAACAATGAGATGGAGGGCATGATCGTAGACGGCTATACGAACGATCCGTATCTGCTCGGCGACTATACGAGGATGTACAGCTACGTGATTCCGAAGATCGTAAAACGCGAGGACCCCGATGCCTTTTACTGGCCGTCCAGTCCGTCGTCAGGCGGCGATTTTGACGATCCGCATTCCGAATCGCGCGGAGATGCTCATTACTGGAAGGTATGGCACGGCTATCAGCCGTTTCCTGACTACCGTAAACATAATTTCCGCTATGCTTCCGAATTCGGGTTTGAGTCACTTCCTGCCATGAAAACGATCGAGAGTTTCACGCTTCCGGAGGATCGCAACGTATTTTCGTGGGTAATGGACAAACACCAGAGAAGCGAAAACGGATACGCAAAAATGATGGTCTATATGGCGCAGTATTTCCGTTATCCGGAGAATATTTCCGACCTCGTATACGCTTCGCAGCTTTTACAGGCACAGGCGATGCGCTACGGCGTCGAGCACTGGAGGCGCAACAGAGGCGAGTGCATGGGCGCTGTCGTATGGCAGTTAAACGACTGCTGGCCGGTCGCTTCCTGGTCCTCGATCGACTACTTCGGACGGTGGAAGGCGCTGCATTACTTTGAGAAGCGTTTCTTTGCTCCCGTACTGCTTTCCTGCTGCGAGGAAGGACTTCTTTCCCAGAATCCGAATCTGAACTCGCGTCCGTACAGGATCGAAAAGAGTATCTGTCTGCACGTTGCAAATGAGACGATGGAGGAGAAGCGGGTACTCGTGCGCCGGAGTCTGCGCGATGCGGGTTCAGCGGTCATCGGAGAGGAAAAATGTGAGGAGATCACAGTTCCGGCGCTTAGCGGCGTATGGTTTGAAAAAGAAGAGTTCCCTGATGCCGATCTTTTAGAGCATCACGTATATTATGAATGCGAGATGGACGGTCAGATTATTTCAAGCGGCAGCGTTCTTTTCTCCATGCCGAAGTTCTATAATTACCGCGATCCGCATCTTACCGTAAGGCGCGAGGGCGATGAGCTCATCGTTACGGCGCAGGCGTATGCGGCAAGCGTGGAGCTCCTCAATGAAGAAGAAGACTGGGTGCTTGACGACAATTATTTCGATATGGAAGCAGGCGAACGGCGCGTGCGCATCCTTTCAGGAGACGCAAAGGAGATCCGCGTGCGCAGCGTTTACGACGTCGGATAATTTTTAAATAAGTATAAAAAAATACTAAAAAATGTTGACATAAAAAAGTAAATTTGTTATGATGCCTCTGTAACTTGTGGACATAGAATTGTAACAATTAAGAAACAAACATTCTTTTGGCAACAGTTATGGAGGTTATTTATGATGAAATGGAGCACCAGATTTTCTGCATACGTTCTTGCAGCAGGGATGGTTTTTGCGGGTACAGGAAGCCTGCAGGCAGCAGCGGAAGAGATCGATGGGGCAGAGATTGCCGCAGCAGCAGAAACGGGAGCCGATATACAGACACAGGCATCATATGTACAGAGTGCGGACGGCGTACAGCAGCAGGCAGCCGCAGATGCGGGCGATATGACTGGCGAGCTGATCTTCGCAAAGTGCGAGGAATATATCAATGTCCGCAGCGATTCCAGCAAAAAATCGGATATCGTTGCAAAGATCTACAACTATGATTCAGCAGTCGTTCTGGAGAAGGACAAGAGCTGGTATAAGATCCAGTCCGGAAATGTGACAGGATACGTAAAGGCAAAGTTTTTTGCGACGGGAGCCGAGGCAGATGCGATCGCAGATGAGGTAGCGTACAATGTAGCGGTCGTTTATCCGGAAGAGCTCAATGTCAGGACGCAGCCGAGCGAGGAAGCGGAAGTAGTGACAGTCGCACACAGCGGCGAGGAGATCGAGGTAGTCGCTTTTGACGGCAACTGGATGAAGGTCGCTCTCGGTGATGACGTATACGGCTATATCCATTCTGATTACGCAGAGTATAAGACGTACTATCCGACGGCAGAGACGCCGGAGGAGGAGCAGGCACGCCTTGATGCAGAAACGGCAGCCCGTGCAGAGACAGAGGAGCAGTACATAGAGACAGAGCCTTCCTATACAGAACCGCAGTATACACAGACAGAAGCGCCTGTACAGACAGAGCCGCAGTATACACAGACAGAGGCTCCTGTACAGACAGAAGCGCCGCAGACGGAGGCTCCGCAGACAGAAGCACCACAGACAGAGGCTCCGCAGACAGAAGCGCCGGAGACAGAGCCGGTATATGAGGAAACACTTCCGGACGAGGAAGCGTACGAGGACAACGGTCTTATCTACGATTCCGAGCTCGGTGAGAATGTATACGTAGACGGTACTACAGATTCAACAGATTACGAGGAGACAGCTCCTCAGACAGAAGCTCCGGTACAGACGGAGGCTCCGCAGACAGACGCATCTGCTTCCTCAACGGGACAGCAGATCGTGGATTACGCGATGCAGTTTATCGGAAATCCGTACGTATGGGGCGGGACAAGCCTGACAGACGGTGCTGACTGCTCCGGATTTACACTGTCCGTATTTGCAAACTTCGGCATCGGTCTTGCCCGCACAGCGGCAGATCAGTCCTATGGCGGAACGGCAGTTGACATTAGCAGCATCATGCCGGGCGATCTTCTGTTTTACGACAGCGGATCAGGCATCGACCACGTAGCAATCTACGCAGGCGGCGGCATGATCGTTCATGCAAGCAATCCGACGAGCGGCATCACGACGTCGAATTATGATTACAGCACGCCTGTTGCGGCAAGAAGATATTATTAAGATATAATCGGAACAGTCAGAATATCGAAAAACATCACAGAAGAGGCTGATATAGGAATATATTGGCTTCTTTTATTTATAAGAAAATGGCAGCATTTTAATTTTCCTTTAATTTTTTTCATATAAGCTATGGATAGAAAAGATAAAAAAGAAGGAGGATTTCAGTATGAGAAAGAAAAAATATACAGTATTATGTGCAGCGGTAATGGCAGGTATGCTTGTGACAGGAACAGCAGGTGTGAGAAAAGGTATGGGAACAGATATGGGAGACGGTCTGCTCAAGGGATTCGGCACGCTCTCTGTTTTGGCGGCAGAGCAGCAGGAGACTGGCGGTATCCGTGCAATAGCGCCGCAGGGGACAGAAAAGGAGACGAAAGCAGAGACAGCGGCAGCCGATAAGGAGAGAGAGCCAAAGCAGCAGGCGGCGATCGACGCAGCGCTTGCAGACGCAAAACTTACCGAGGATGAGCTGACAGGTCTGCGTATCAAAAAAGAGCGTGATGACGGAAGGACGATCTATGAGGTAGAGCTGTATGTGGATGCTGAAGAATACAGCTATGAGATAGACGCTGATACGGCAGAGATATTGGAACAGGATTATGAAGTAGAGGATGATTATGACAGAGAGCCGGATGATCCCGATGCGCTGACGAGAGAAGAAGCGTCTCAGATCGTACTTGATAAGGTAGAAGGCGCGTCTGAGATGGACATACGCATCAA
>CATZPU010000180.1 GCA_958422845.1 uncultured Lachnospiraceae bacterium
TGCAGTCTACTTCGGGATCAAAAAATGACGCCGCATAATAATGGGAGACTGTTTCTACCTCGCCCTCGTCGAGCATCAGCGCCGCCTTAATAAGCGCCTCTCCGTAGCCTGTCGAGCAGGAGTACGCGATGTGCGCATCTTTTGGAAGCTGTCTGTAAATATCCTGAATCGCAGAGATCGTCGTGCGCAGCGGACTTCCGTTGTTGTTGCTGTAAAAAGAGTACAGCAATGTGCCGTCCTGTGCAACGAGGGCTGCTTTTGTCGTCGTAGAGCCGGCGTCGATGCCGAGAAAACAGTTGCCGCTGTATGTGGCAAGCGGGGCTGTGGCGACACGGTGGCAGCTCTGGCGTGCGATAAAGTCCTGATAATCCTCCTCGGAAGCAAAGAGCGGTTCCATGCGCTCTACCTCAAATTCCATTTTGATATTTCCGGAGAGCTTCTGCATCAGGGAGGTAAGCGTCGTCCGGCAGCTTTCTTTTGCATTGAGAGCAGAACCGATCGCAGCGAACAGATGAGAATTTTGGGGAACGATCGCATGTTCATCATCGAGCTTTAGCGTGCGGATAAAGGCTGCACGAAGCTCTGAGAGAAAGTGGAGCGGGCCGCCTAAAAAGGCTACGTGACCGCGGATCGGTTTACCGCAGGCAAGTCCGCTGATCGTCTGGTTGACGACTGCCTGAAAAATAGAAGCAGAAAGGTCTTCCTTTGTAGCGCCTTCATTGATGAGCGGTTGAATATCGGATTTTGCGAATACGCCGCAGCGTGCGGCGATCGAGTACAGAGAAGAATAATTTTTCGCGTACTCATTTAATCCGGTGGCGTCTGTCTGCAAAAGAGAAGCCATCTGGTCGATAAAAGAGCCTGTACCTCCGGCGCAGATTCCGTTCATTCGTTGTTCGACATTGCCGTGTTCAAAGTAAATGATCTTGGCGTCTTCCCCGCCGAGCTCGATCGCCACATCTGTCTGCGGAACGAAATGCTCCAGTGACGATGCCACTGCGATGACCTCCTGTACGAACGGTACTTCGAGATGATTCGCCAATGTCAGACCGCCGGAGCCTGTGATGACGGGAGAGATGTCGAGATCGCCGAGCTGTTTCGATGCTTCGGTGATCAGTTCGGCAAGTGTCTCCTGTATATTTGCAAAGTGACGTTTGTAGTCAGAAAACAAGAGTTCCTGATCAGGATCAAGAACTGCGACTTTTACGGTAGTGGAACCGATGTCGATTCCGAGTGTATATAAAGATTTATCCATTCTATATCCGCAGGATACTCCTGCGCCTCCTTCATTGTAAAAATGAAAATGAACTCAGACTTCACAAGTTATATGGAAAAGAAGTTACGTGAAATAGATACGCCATATAAATAGGAAGTCTTTTGTTGATAAAAAATGATTCTTTGTAGCTGCTTTGATAGCAGCTCATATTATACGACATTATTTTTAAAATTTCAAACCGCTTGCAATATTAAATATTTCCATATATACTGTATCTCTGAGCAGTTTAGAAGCAGAAACGTAGGGTGTATAGAAAATATCATACAAAAAAGACTGACAATACTCAGGAAAAACCCTGAAAAAAACAGTGAAAAACGAAAAATTCTGCCGAAAAAATGGTTATTATTTTGAACGTAAAATATTTCTAAAAAATACGTAAAAATTTTGGTAAAAATGCAAAGGGCAGGGAAGGAGAACGAAATGTATAAGGTTTTGAAGCGTGACGGCATGGCAAAGCGTGCCGAGCTGCAGACGGTGCATGGTACAGTACAGACGCCGCTGTTTATGAACGTAGGGACGATCGCTGCGATCAAGGGAGCAGTCGCTACGACGGATCTAAAGGAGATAGGGACACAGGTGGAGCTTTCCAATACGTACCATCTGCATGTGCGTCCCGGAGACGAGACGGTGAAAAAGCTTGGGGGACTGCACAAGTTTATGAACTGGGATCGACCGATTTTGACCGATTCCGGCGGATTTCAGGTGTTTTCTCTTGCAAAGCTCCGCAAGATCAAAGAAGAGGGCGTATATTTTCAGTCGCATATTGACGGACACCGCATTTTCATGGGACCGGAAGAGAGTATGCAGATCCAGTCCAATCTGGCGTCGACGATCGCTATGGCGTTTGATGAATGTCCGTCAAGTGTGGCTGACCGTACCTACGTGCAGAATTCCGTAGAACGCACGACGCGGTGGCTTGCGCGCTGTAAGGCAGAGATGGCGAGGCTTAACAGTCTGCCTGATACGATCAATCCGCATCAGATGCTGTTTGGCATCAATCAGGGCGCGATCTACGAGGACATTCGTATCGAGCATGCAAAGCGCATTTCAGAAATGGATCTCGACGGATATGCTGTCGGCGGACTTGCCGTAGGCGAGACGCATGAGGAGATGTACCGAATCCTCGATGCAGTTGTTCCGTACCTGCCGTCAGACAAGCCGACATATCTGATGGGAGTAGGAACGCCGATCAATATCTTAGAGGCTGTAGACCGCGGCGTGGATTTCTTTGACTGTGTGTACCCAAGCCGGAACGGCCGCCACGGACACGTTTATACGAACGACGGAAAACTGAATCTGTTCAATGCAAAATATGAGCTGGACGAAAGACCGATCGAGGAGGGCTGCGGCTGTCCGGCATGCCGTCATTACAGCCGCGCATATATCCGCCATCTGCTGAAGGCAAAGGAGATGCTCGGCATGCGTCTTTGCGTCCTGCACAACCTCTATTACTACAATCATCTGATGGAAGAGATCAGAGAAGCGATCGAACAGGGCCGTTATAAACAGTTCAAAAAAGAAAAAATTGACCGCTATATGCAAAATCAGGAAAAAAAGGCTTGATTCAAAGTGCAGGATAAGGTATTATGGTAAGAGCGGCTATCGTTCGGAGAAGTAAACTAACAGAACCGGAGGATACGAATATCTGAACATCAGAAAAGGAGGAACTATAGATGTTGAATTTGATGGCAGAGGCTGCAGGAGCAGGCGGCGGAATGATGCTTATGATCGTATACATTCTCATCATCGGTGGTGCGATGTACTTTTTTGCGATCAGACCGCAGAAGAAGGAGCAGAAGAGAATGGCTGCACTGCTTGCATCTATGGAAGTGGGCGATACAGTCGTAACGACAAGTGGATTTTACGGCGTAGTGATCGACATCACAGACGAGGACTGCATCGTAGAGTTCGGAAGCAACAAGAACTGCAGAATCCCGATGAGAAAAGCTGCAATCGCAGAAGTAGAGAAGCCGGGACAGGAATAATCCGCAGAAAAGTGAAAATGAAACCATCTGATATGCTGTGTGGAAACATGCGGCAGATCAGGTGGTTTTTTGTTTTGCGGGAAAATCACTTTTTGCATAAAAATAAAGCTGTTTTTCTGCATAAAACAGTTGAAATATCACAGGAAATCCTTTATTATATGATGAAAGGCTCTGTTACGCTAAAGTGTTAATTACTGAAAAGGTGGTGCGGACACAGTTTGAGGCGTCAGGGTAAATATGTAAGAAGGTTTCTGCCGTATGAAAAGTGGGCAGGAAGAGAAAGGATGATACGTATGGTGCGCAGGATAGCAGTCATTCCGGGTGACGGGATCGGACCGGAGATCGTGGCAGAGGCGTGCAAGGTTTTGGACGCGGCAGCCGCGAAGTATGGATTTGAACTGGAATATACAAAGCTCTTGATGGGAGGAGCGTCGATCGATGCAAACGGCGTGCCGCTCACAGATGAAACGATCGCACAGGCGAAAGCGTCTGAGGCGGTTCTGATGGGTTCGATCGGAGGAGATGCGAACACTTCTCCGTGGTATAAGCTAAAGCCAGAGCTTCGTCCCGAAGCAGGG
>CATZPU010000181.1 GCA_958422845.1 uncultured Lachnospiraceae bacterium
AGCCATTGGTTAGAGGAAAAACGGTCATCGTTCTCAAAATCCTCTGCCTCAAAAGCAAGATGGAACTCTTCATCTCCGAGATTATACGGCTCCGTCCGGTCTGCAAGCCAAGTCAGCTCCAGTTCAAACCCGCTCTTCCCGTCTCCCATATACACGATGATAAAAGAGCCGTCCGCCGCCTCTTTTCTGCGCACTTCCTTAAGTCCGAGCGCCTTCTCATAAAACTGCATCGATCTCTCCAGATCTAATACATTATAATTTTCATGGATCATTTTAAATGCCATCGTCAAATATCCTCCTGTACATTTTTTCTTATCGTTTTCTCATGGGCTTTGAGACAGATGCTTCTGTCTGTGCCGGATACGTTCTGTTTTTCTGTCAGATCTTTTCATTCAACATAATTTCCCACGTCTGTCCGTTTTGCCGGATCGAATGAAAGCACGTACCGCGCTGCGCCCCCACTTGCCGGCTTTCCTTCGCATCAGGCTGCATCTTCGCCTGACAAGCCTCCTTTGTATCAGACTGCACCTCTGCCTGCCGGACTTCCCCTTCGTCAAACTGCACCCAAGGCAGCATACATTCCTTTTTGAACTGCTCCATCACAGAAAAATCACCCCAGAAGTGCATCGGGAATACGTGGCGCACACGCACTTTGGAAAGCAGATACATCATACCTTTCGCATAGTCCTCCTCCTGACGCGGATCAAGCGGCGTAAACGCAAGGTCTGCCGTTCTTTTTTCCAGATACTCTATTTCCTTCTTATAGTCTGCCTCCATTTTCCGGTTGTCCGCCTCCGGCTCCCCCGGCCACGTCCACCAGTGCAGATCGCCCGCATGAAAGATCGTTCTGCCTTTATATTCCAGCACAAACGCACACCCGCAGTCTGTAGACGAAAGCGTGTGGATACGTATCGTATTCCCTGCCCCGTCCTGTATCTTTGCGTCTGTACGCACTGTCAGAAAGGTAATTTCAGGTACAGTCTCCCACTCTGCACCGGACGCAGCCTTTCTTTGCATTGTGCGTATTTTCTTTCTGATCTCGTTAGAAAAAATATAATAGACCTGCGGATGCTCACGCAAAAGAGAAAATATCTTCGGATTGAAATGGTCCGCGTGGCTGTGACTGCAAAAGACAAACACAGGCTTTTGCAAACTTAGCTTCGGAAGCTCTCCTTTATAATAATCAAAGATCCAGACACAGTCTTCCCATTCAAGAAAAAATCCGCTGTGTTCAAGATATGTCACCCTCATTCCGTCTGCCTCCCCTCCGGCGAAACAGCGCTGACGCTGTCGGTATCGTTCTCTGCATACTGCTGATATTATACGTTACAATCCCCCCATTTTCAATAAGATTGACGCTGCGTACCGTCTTTTATCCAGATTCGTCATTTTTACTCTTGACATCCTTCCATAACAACCGTATACTATGTGCTATTCCGTTAAAAGGGAGTAGTTGAAATGTACCATCAACAATCGCGGCCTCTGGTCTGGTGGTGCATACCAGAAATCTGGTTACAAGACTTTTAATGTATTTGTTTACTGAATCCGGTAATTCTTTAAATAAATACATTAAAAGTCTTTTTTGTGTCACGGGCTGGCCTTATTACTTATATCAGGGCATTTCCGCGTGATGCACAATGGAACCCGCAGACAAACATATAACTATCAACAAGGAGTGAATGCTTATGAAAAACTGGTATCAGCAAACAAATGAGGAAGTTCTCGGCACACTGAATACGACCGCCAGCGGACTTTCCAAACAGCAGTCAGAAGCTCTTCTTGCCGAAAAGGGCGAAAACGCTCTTCTCGAAGGCAAAAAGAAAAGTACCTTACAGGTCTTTCTCTCACAGTTCGCAGATCTTCTCGTCATCATTCTGATCGCGGCAGCCGTCATTTCTATGTTTTCCGGAAATGCCGAGAGCACGATCGTCATTATCGCAGTGATCATCCTGAACGCAGTTCTCGGAACCGTTCAGCATAAAAAAGCAGAAAAATCACTGGAAAGTCTGAAATCACTGTCCTCACCGAGCGCCAAGGTTCTGCGCGACGGACAAAAAGTAGAGATCCCTTCTAAATTAGTTGTTCCCGGAGATATTTTACTTCTCGAAGCCGGCGACCTTGTCGTGGCAGACGGACGTATTCTTGAAAACTTTTCTCTTCAGGTAAACGAAAGCGCGCTTACCGGAGAATCTACGAATGTAGAAAAAACAGATAAGGTCATTTCCGGCGAAGTTCCTCTTGCAGACCGGACAAATATGGTCTTCTCAAGCAGCCTTGTCACATACGGCCGCGCGACTGTCGCAGTCACGGGAACGGGTATGGATACCGAGATTGGTAAGATCGCCGCACTGATGAACGCGACAAAAGAAAAAAAGACGCCGCTTCAGGTAAGTCTCGACCGCTTCAGCAGCCGTCTCGCCATCATCATCATGGCGATCTGCGCTGTCGTCTTTGCACTTGGGCTGTACCGCAAAATGCCGCTGATCGATTCTTTGATGTTTGCAGTCGCTCTTGCTGTTGCCGCAATTCCTGAGGCGCTCAGCTCTATCGTCACGATCGTACAGGCAATGGGAACGCAGAAGATGGCAGCTGAACAGGCAGTTATCAAAGAATTAAAAGCAGTCGAAAGTCTCGGCTGCGTATCTGTTATCTGTTCTGATAAGACCGGAACACTGACGCAGAACAAAATGACCGTACAGGATATTTATATCGACGGCAAGATCATCCGTAAAGAAGATCTCGATATACACAATCAGCTTCACCGCTATCTCCTTTATAATGCGATCCTGACGAACGATTCCACGATCGTAGACGGTAAGGGAATCGGCGATCCGACTGAGTTCTCCCTCGTCAAGATGGCGCGTGACATCGACCTGCAGGACGAAGCGATCCGCGATATTATGCCGCGACTGGAAGAGATCCCGTTTGACTCCGACAGAAAGCTGATGACTACGAAATACCGCCTGCATGGCGTTCCGACGATCCTGACAAAGGGTGCGCTCGATATTCTGCTTGACCGGACGAGCCGCATCCGTACCTCAGAAGGCATTCGCCCTCTGACCGAAGAGGACAAAAAGGAGATTCTCGATACGAACCTTCATTTTTCCGAAAACGGACTGCGTGTCCTTGCTTTTGGATATAAAGAGACAGACGAAGATGACGTACTTACATTAGAGGACGAGACAGATTACATCTTTATCGGTCTGATCTCCATGATGGACCCGCCAAGAGAGGAATCTGCGGCAGCCGTTGCAGACGCGATCCGCGCAGGCATCCGACCTGTTATGATCACAGGCGACCATAAGATCACTGCAACAGCGATCGCAAAGCAGATCGGCATCTTCCACGACGGAGATATGGCGCTTACGGGAAGCGAGCTTGATGCGATGAGCGATGAGGAGCTAGACAAAAATATCGAAAAAATTTCCGTCTATGCCCGCGTCTCACCGGAAAACAAGATCCGTATCGTAGACGCATGGCAGCGAAAGGGAAATGTCGTATCGATGACCGGAGACGGCGTCAACGACGCTCCGGCGCTCAAAAAAGCCGACATCGGCGTGGCAATGGGAATTACCGGAACGGAGGTTTCCAAAGACGCAGCTTCCATGATCCTTATGGACGACAACTTTGCGACGATCATCAAGGCCGTAGCAAACGGAAGAAACGTATACCGCAACATCCGCAATGCGATCCAGTTCCTGCTTTCAGGAAATATGGCCGGAATCCTCGCCGTACTGTATACGTCGCTTATGGCTCTTCCGGTACCGTTTGCACCGGTACACCTGCTGTTTATCAACCTGCTGACCGACTCCCTTCCGGCAATTGCGATC
>CATZPU010000182.1 GCA_958422845.1 uncultured Lachnospiraceae bacterium
GTCGCGGTAATCCTCCTTCATAAACACAAACGCCGTCTCATACGGCGGTTTTTTGACCGGAAACGTCCCGTACCCGTCCGTAAAATAGATAAGCCCTCGAAGTTTCGTAAAGCATCTCCGCTGCAAAAGCTCCTGCACCCTTGCAAACGCCGGACGAAAATCCGTTCCGCCAAAGCCTCTCACCGTAAAATGTTCCATATACTCCTGCATCTCTTTGCGGCTCGTCACAAGCACATCCTCCTGTACCTTATCGTCGCACTGCAAAATATGTACGTGTATCTTCCTGAAAAATCCCTCCGACTCACTTAGGACGCTGTACGTCTCTTCCAGAAAATGGCGGATCAGCTCTCCTTTACACGACATGGACGTATCCACAACGATCACAAAATCCTCGATCTTCTGCACCTCTTTCGTCTCAAGCGGTTCGATCAGCGGCATATTTCCATACAGCTCCATTCCGTAATTATAGAAAATATAGTCGAACGAATCCATATCTACCTGCATTTCTTCCTTCAAAACGGAAAACTTCCGCAAAAACTCCTTATAATCATACCGTTTCCGATTCGCCGCACTGATCTGTTCCTCAAAGCTCCGTTCCTCATCAGATGCCTCCTTTGAAAACGTCTCCATCTCTGTCTGCATCCGGTCACGGATATCCTCCCACCGCTGCTGCGGACTCGGACTTTTTTGTTTTGATTCGTCCTGTTCCCAACGGCTGTGATCGTCCGCCAGAAATTCGCGTTTCCACATATCAAGCTGCGCCTGCACCAGATGCATCTTTCCCAGAAAACGGTAGACACGCTCTGCCGTAACGACAGCGTCCTTATCCTGCGTCACCATCCGGTAGATCTCCCTGCGAAGCGGCGATCTCGGCAGATGCACCGCCTTCTGGTACAGACCGTCTATCACATATTCCGCCGCTATATCACATGCCAGATTCCAGTATTCCTCATCCCGTTCTTTTCTGTTCCAAAGATGAGAAAAGAGACAATGAATGATACTATGCAGATACTGGCGGTTCACACAGACGCGCCCCTTACGAAAAAGTGTCACGACAGCATCCGGCTGATAATAAAGAATCCTGCCGTCCGTCCCTGTCAGCCGTATCTGCTGCTCCGGCAAAAATGCAAGCGAAGACAAAGCCACGTCTAAAAAACGCATATTCAGATACAGTTCATTTCGCGCATTGCGCAGAATATCCGCGGACACTTCGATAAAATCAAGCGCCTGCTCCTTCTCCTCATAGACCGGATTCCTCATCGTCCCATCCTTTCCTGCCCTTATGCCGCTGCAGCGGCATAGATACTTTCGCTTTTTATCGTCTTTTCTTTGCTGCATAGACGGCGTATGCGCTTCCAGCCACCGTCCTTTTTGCGATTGGAGCTCTGCTACAGCTCCAGACGCCGCCTTTTTTTCGTCCGCTGCTTTCCCTTTACCGTAAGATCCATCAGATAGCTGACCGCCTCCGTAAAATGCAGCCTCGACGCCTCCTGCGTCAGATACTCTGCAAGCTCCTGTATATCCGCTGCCTTTCCCTGCATCTGCACTCTGTCTCCGTCTTTCGCTATATCTGCCCTGTCTCCCTGCATATCCGCTCTGCCGCCGGACAGATATTCCATCAGCCGGCGCAGCGTTTCAAGATCGCGGCGCTCAAGAAGCATGCCTGTCGCTTTATACCTGTGCTCATACAGATAGGAACCGTACTGCGCTGCCGCTTTTTCCGTAAGTCCTACAGGCGTCTGCAAGCGTCCGATCGCCATCTGACATACTATCTCCTCACGCTCCAGAGCCTGCGCGCGCACAAACAGCACATCATACTGTGCAAAATCAAACTTTCTGCCCTGAAAACAGTTTCTATATGACATTCCGCTTCCATGTACGTGCGTCTCAAGAATCCTCGCAGGAGTATTCTCTACCCCCTCTTCATAAAATTCCGGAAACACAAGCCTTGCCTGCATATAAGAAATCCGCCGCTTATCTGCCGCTTCCGCTCCTGTGCCGCCAGCTCCCATAATCCGGTAATCCACATGCATTTCTTCCGGAAGCTCGTCAAGAACCTCCTTTAAACTGGATCTTCCATCTTCATTCGTATAAACACACAGCTCATGCACATGGTGGCAGCGGGTGAAAACTCCTGTTCCCCAGTCGGTAAGCGCTCCGCAAAATACGATCCGGTGCAGCCTGTGACAGTCGTAAAAGCAGTACCGTCCGACACTCTGAAGCATTTTCGGCAGTACGATTTCCTCAAGCGCATCTCCGCACAGCGGGACGTCAGTCATCATGTTTTCCTCTTCTCCTGCTCTTCTGACCGCCTCCGGAACGTACATCTGTATTTTTCCTGATTCCAGTCCCCTTTGCAGTTCCTCCTCATCCATATGCGCAGAAAACGCATACGGTACAATTTCCGTGACAGGACAGCCTTCGATCCTTTCCGGAATATACGCTTTCGTATCATGCGAAAAACAGCGCCAGATAACTGCGCTGTCTCCCTTTCTTTCATATGCAAATGACTGTGCCGCTTCTGCGGTAAATTCTTTTCTGTACATTTAAAATTCCCGTCCGTTCTACTCCTATGATCCTTGTGCCGCGACGCAGAGCATAACTTTCGCTTCGCGGCATCTGACGCTTTCCGGCATGATCCTGCGTATGCAGAAATTTTACAGATGCGTCAGCACAAAAATATCATAGATTGCTCTTACCGCATGCTCAAAGTCCTCATTTCTCACACCGATGATAATATTCAGCTCACTGGAGCCCTGATCGATCATCTTGACATTGATATGTGCATGCGAAAGCGCCGCAAATATTCTTGCTGCCGTTCCGCGCGTCGCACGCATTCCGCGTCCTACGACTGCGATAAGCGCCAGATCAGACTCCAGATCGAGCATATCAGGCTCTACCGCGCGGTGCAGTCCTGCGATGACTTTCTGCTCCTTTTCCATGAACTCATCCTGATGCACGAGTACCGTAAAGGTGTCGATTCCCGACGGCGCATGCTCAAATGAAATTCCGTTTTCTTCAAATACCTGCAAGACTTTTCGACCGAAACCGATCTCTGAGTTCATCTGGTCTTTCTCGATATTGATCGCGCAGAATCCCTTCTTTCCGGCAATACCGGTGATCGTATATTTCGGCTGACGGCACGTTCTTTCAACGATCAGAGTACCCGCATCCTGCGGACGGTTCGTATTCTTGATATTGATCGGGATTCCCTCTTTGCGAAGCGGGAATATCGCGTCTGCATGAAGCACGGTCGCTCCCATATAAGAAAGCTCCCGAAGCTCCCGATACGTGATCGTCTCGATCGTTGCAGGATCCTCTACGATCCGCGGATCTGTCACCAGAAAGCCCGATACGTCCGTCCAGTTTTCGTACAGATCTGCATGAACGGCGCGCGCTACGATAGAGCCTGTGATGTCAGAACCGCCGCGGGAAAACGTCTTTACCGTACCGTCTGCCATCGCTCCGTAAAATCCCGGAATCACAGCGTTAGCCGCACTCTCCAGACGCTTCTGCATAATTTTATTCGTAAGCTCCGCATCAAACACGCCGTCATCGTCAAAACGAATGACCTCCGCCGCGTCGATAAACTCATATTCCAGATAAGCAGCCATAATGATACCGTTGAGATATTCGCCGCGCGACGCCGCATACTCGCTTCCGGAACGTGCGGCAAAGGCTTCTTTTATCTTTTCAAACTCTTCTTCCAGAGACAGCTCCAGCGACAGCCCGTTGATGATCTCCTGATACCGCGCTGCGATCGCAGACAGCTTCTCCTCAAGCAGCGCCTCGTTTCCTGCCGACTGGTAACAGTCGTACAGCATATCGGT
>CATZPU010000183.1 GCA_958422845.1 uncultured Lachnospiraceae bacterium
ATCCCGACAATCGGTCTGTTCCTTGTAAAGGCAGGCGGAGCTCTTATTGACAACATGGCAATTCTGTTCGCGATCGGTGTTGGCGTTGGTATGGCTGACGATCACGACGGTACAGCAGGTCTTGCGTCTCTCGCATCCTGGCTGATGATCACAACTCTTCTGAGCGAAGGCGTTGTAACAGTTATCAGACCGGGCGTTGCAGAAAACCAGACGCAGCTTCTGGCATTCCAGAAGATCGCAAACCCGTTCATCGGTATCATTGCCGGTGTGATCGGTGCGACATGCTACAATAAGTTCAAGAACACAAAGCTTCCGAACTGGCTCGCATTCTTCAGCGGAAAGCGCTGCGTAGCAATGGTAGCAGGTGTTGTTTCTATCGTTGTATCCGCCATTCTGCTGTTCGTATGGCCGCTGATCTTCGGTGGACTCGTAGCTGTAGGTAAGGGTATTGTTGGTCTTGACGCAGTAGGTGCTGGTATCTACGCATTCCTGAACCGTCTGCTTATCCCGACAGGTCTTCACCATGCGCTGAACAACGTATTCTGGTTCGATACGATCGGTCTCGGCGACCTTTCCCACTTCTGGGCAGGTGAGACGTCCGCTGACGTTACATGGAGCCTTGGTATGTACATGTCCGGCTTCTTCCCCTGTATGATGTTCGGTATCCCGGGTGCAGCTCTTGCTATGGTTCACACAGCAAAGAGCAACAAGAAAAAAGTTGCTATCGGTCTTGTAGCTTCCGCAGCAGTTTGTGCATTCCTTTGCGGTGTTACTGAGCCGTTCGAGTTCGGTTTCATGTTCCTTGCTCCGGGACTGTACGTAATCTACGCTCTTCTGTACGGTATCTTCACATTCGTTACTGTACTTCTGGGCTTCCGTGCAGGCTTCTCCTTCTCCGCAGGTGCGACAGACCTTCTGTTCTCCGCATCTCTGCCGGCAGCAGCTAAGACATGGCTGATCCTTCCGCTTGGTATTGCAGCTTTCGTTATTTTCTACGTAGTATTCCGTTTCGCGATCACGAAGTTTGATCTGAAGACTCCGGGACGTGAGGATGACGACGAAGATGAGACAAAGGTAGTTCTTGCAAACAACAACTTCACAGAGGTTGCTAAGATCATCCTTGAAGGTCTTGGCGGAAAAGAGAACGTTACATCTATCGACAACTGCATCACAAGACTTCGTCTTGAGATCAAGGATTACACAGCAGTGGATGAGAAGAAGATCAAATCCGCAGGCGTTGCAGGCGTTATCCGTCCGGGTAAGACAAGCGTGCAGGTAATCGTTGGTACACAGGTACAGTTTGTAGCTGATGAGTTCAAGAAACTCTGCAAATAATTGTTCGTCAACAGACAGACACAATAACACATAAGCAAAACGGGCGCTGTAAAGTACAGTCGGAATTTCCGAAGTATTTTACGGCGCCCTTGCGCTATAAGCGCTTAGGGAATGTTGCAAAATACTGATTCTGGTGGATTTTTGGTGTGTTTAGAAAGGAGAGAGTATGAAAGATCATATTTTGGAATGCTGTGTCGATTCGACGGAATCGGCTCTTGCCGCAAAGCGGGGCGGCGCAGACCGTCTGGAGCTTTGCAGTGCGCTTGTGATCGGGGGCTTAAGTCCGTCGATGGCGCTGTTTCAGAGGATACGGGAGCTTACGGATATTCGCATCCATGTGCTGCTGCGTCCGAGATTCGGAGATTTCTGCTATACAGAAAACGAACATGAGATCATCCGAAACGAGATACGCATGTTTCGGGCGGCGGGGGCACAGGGCGTCGTGATCGGCTCTCTTAAGCCGGACGGTTCGCTCGATATGAAACAGATGAGAGAGCTGGTAAGCGAGGCGCAGGGAATGTCCGTGACGCTGCACCGCGCGTTCGATATGTGCCGCGATCCGTTTGAGACACTGGAGCAGGCAAAAGAGCTGGGGATACATACGATACTGACCTCAGGGCAGAAGAACACGTGCGCAGACGGGGCAGAGCTTTTAGCAGAGCTTGTAAAGGCTGCGGCAGGGCAGGTGGATATTCTTCTGGGCGCGGGGATAAACGCGCAGGTGATCCCGCAGCTGTATGTGCAGACAGGGGCAACGTCGTACCATATGTCGGGTAAGATCGTTGCAGGAAGCGCGATGCAGTACCGCAGAAGCGACGTAAATATGGGTATCGCTTCCATGAGCGAATATGAGATATGGCAAACGAGCGAGGAAAAGGTCAGAGCGGCAAAAGCTGTTTTGGAGTCACTGTGACAGCCCAAACGGTTTGCCAAATGTTTTGGAGAAAGCTATTGACAAGACACTGCATTTTGTTATATCATAGTGAGGTCGGAAAAAATGTAGGGGATTGGTCAAATGGTATGATAGAAGTCTCCAAAACTTTTGGTGGGAGTTCGATTCTCTCATCCCCTGTAGAGGGAGCCAAACGGCTCCCTTATTTTACCCCAAAGCTGCACGTGCAGGGAAAGCATATGTCCGCGCAGGAGATAAAACTCTGTTTTTTGTCAGGAAGGCTGTGATGCAGCGGGAGAGATTCCGATATTCAGACGATATTGTATGTGATCTGCTTGACATGTCAGGTGTAATCGCATAGAATATAGATATTGTGTAGCCTTATACTTTAATACAATAAAGTGATGATATGGCAGCATGATAATGAAGTGAACAAGTAATAGGGAAAAGGAGAAATGCAGCATGGTAAAGTATATCGCAAAACGACTGGGGATAGCAGTTGTGACAATCTGGGTAGTCGCCACCTTGACGTTTTTCCTGATGAACATGGTACCCGGCGGTCCGTTCCTCTCAGAAAAAGCGATCAGTCCAAAGGCAATGGAAGCACTTGAAGCAAAGTACGGTCTTGATAAGCCGCTCACACAGCAGTACGTCACGTACATCACGGACGCTCTGCACGGGGATTTCGGAGACAGCTTAAAGCAGAGGGGACGTACCGTTGCTTCGATCATCTCGACGAAGTTTCCTGTATCTGCAAGACTCGGAGGACTTGCGGTACTTACCGCCTTTTGTATCGGCGTGCCGCTCGGCTGTATTTCGGCGATGCACAGGGGAAAGGCGACAGATAATATCATCATTGTCGTAGCGACGTGCGGTATAGCCGTCCCGAGTTTCGTGATCTGTACGCTGCTCATGTATACGTTCGGCGTAAAGATCAAGCTTTTGCCTACGCTGGGACTTGGGACGTGGAAGCATTATATCATGCCGGTCACTGCGCTTGCCTTTTATCCGACGGCTTACATTACCCGTCTGATGAGGTCCTCCATGCTCGATGTGCTCGGTCAGGACTATATGCGCACCGCAAAGGCAAAGGGACTTGGCAGGATGATCAGCCTGTTCAAGCACGCGCTCAGGAACGCGATCCTTCCGGTCGTTACCTATATGGGACCGTTGCTTGCGTACACGGTTACGGGAAGTTTTATCGTAGAAAAGATATTTACGATTCCGGGACTCGGCGGAGAATTTATCAGTGCGATCACAAACCGCGATTATACCGTTATCATGGGTACGACGATCTTCCTTGCGACGCTGATGATCTTGATGAATGTGGTCGTAGATATCGTCTATAAGATCGTAGATCCGCGTATCAAACTGAAATAAGGAGAGATGAAAAAATGAAAGAAAGTCCAAATCCGTTAAGTTTTCAGGCAAGAATCAATCCAGAGGATTTTCTGCCGGCTTCCGCACAGGAAAAAGAGAGTCTGGTCGTGATGCGCGACAGCGTCAGCTTCTGGAAGGACGGCGTCAGACGTCTGCTGAAAAATAAAGTAGCGATGGTAAGTCTCGTCGTTGTCATCATCGTGATGCTCTTCGCGTTTG
>CATZPU010000184.1 GCA_958422845.1 uncultured Lachnospiraceae bacterium
GTGCCGGACGGCGATACCGGTACGAATATGACGCTGACGATCATGTCGGCAGCGAAAGAAGTCGCTTCAATGGAGCATATTACGATGGAGAGCTTTGCGAAGGCTGTTTCATCCGGCTCTCTGCGCGGCGCACGCGGCAACTCAGGCGTTATTCTTTCACAGCTTCTGCGCGGGTTTACAAAGGTGATCCGTGACGAGAAGGAGATCACTCCGGCAGTGCTTGCCGCAGCTTTCCAGAAGGCTGTTGAGACTGCATATAAGGCGGTTATGAAGCCGAAAGAGGGTACGATCCTTACGGTCGCCAGAGGCGGAGCGGAGCGTGCGGTAGAGCTTATCGAGGAAAATCCTGATATTGAGCTTGCAGATATGATAAAGGAGATTCTTGTAAGATCAGAGGAAGTGCTCAACCAGACTCCTGAGATGCTTCCGGTACTGAAGGAAGCCGGCGTTGTGGATTCCGGCGGACAGGGACTTTTGCAGGTGTTAAAGGGAGCCGCAGACGCGTTTGCAGGTAAGGAGATCGATTATACGATCGAGGGCGCTTCCAAAGGAAGCAGTACGGTTGCGGCAGTATCATCTGCGCCGTCTGAGGCAGATATTAAGTACGGCTACTGTACGGAATTTATTATTATGCTCGAGCATGAATATACAGATGAGACGGAGCTTTCTTTCAAGGCATTCCTTGAGTCGATCGGTGATTCGATCGTTGTTGTTTCTGATGACGGTATCGTGAAGGTTCATGTGCATACGAACGATCCGGGACTTGCGATCACACGGGCGCTTACTTACGGATCGCTTACGCGGATGAAGATCGACAATATGCGTGAGGAGCATCAGGAGAAGGTGATCCGTGAGGCAGAGAAGCAGGCTGCTGCTCAGAAAGAAAAGAAAGCCGCAGAGCCTGTCGAGCTTAAGGAGACAGGATTTATCTCCGTGTCGATCGGCGACGGTATCGCTGACATTTTCCGCGATCTCGGAGTGGATTACCTGATTGAGGGCGGACAGACGATGAATCCGAGTACAGAGGATATGCTCAATGCGATCGAACAGGTTCCGGCAAAAAATATCTTTATCCTTCCGAACAACAAGAATATTATTCTTGCGGCAAATCAGGCAAAGGCGCTTACAGAGGATAAAAATATCATTGTTGTTCCTACAAAGACAGTGCCGCAGGGAATTACTGCCGTGATCAATTACGTGCCGGAGAAATCACCGGAAGAGAATGCGGCTGTGATGGAAGAGGAAATAGCGCGTGTCAAGACGGGACAGCTTACGTATGCCGTGCGCGATACACATATCGATGACAAGACGATCCATGCAGGGGACATTATGGGCGTGGGCGACCATGCGATCCTCTCTGTCGGAAAGGACATAGATGAAGTTGCGCTTGAGACGGTAGGACAGATGGTAGATGATGAGACAGAGCTGATCAGCATTTATTACGGCGAGGATATGAGAGAGGACGAGGCGGAAACGCTCCGCGATAAGATCGAAGAGCAGTATCCTGATTGCGACGTTGAATTAAACCTTGGCGGACAGCCGATCTACTATTACATTATCTCTGTAGAGTAAGATATAGTGAAAGGGGATGTTGCAAAATCCACCGGAATCAGTGTTTTGCAACACCCCCTTTCCTTTTATAGGGAAGAAGTTCCCGCATGAAAATGCAAAAGTCATTCCGAGACATAAAATCTTTATCAGAATGCGCACGAATGCATACTGACATATTTCACAGAAAGGCAGAATGAGACATTGAACATAAGCTTGGAATCACCGCTGACCGATCTTAAAGGGACCGGGGAAAAAACAGAAAAGGTATTTACAAAAGCCGGTATCGGCAGCGTCGGGGCGCTGCTTTCTTATTATCCGCGCGCGTATGAACGCTTTGAGCAGCCCGTGCCGATCGCTTCTCTTCGTGAGGGCGGGATCGCGGCGGTGAAAGTGCAGCTCATCGATCCGCTTCTTACGCGCCGCAGCGGGCTTTCGATCACGACGGGGCTTGCGTCAGACGGAACAGATGTGATCGCGCTGACATGGTTCAATATGCCGTTTTTGAGAAATTCGCTCAAGACGGGCGAAACGTACGTGTTCCGCGGAAGGATAAAGGTAAAAGGAGCGCGGATGCTTATGGAGCAGCCGGCAGTATTTCATACGGAGCAGTATCAGGCGCTTATGAATGAGCTGCGCCCTGTGTATCCGCTTGTAAAAGGACTGACCGGAACGATGATTCAAAAAGCGGTCCGGCAGGTGCTTCTGGATAAAGATCTGCTGACCGACTTTCTCCCTCTTGCCTGCAGGGAGAAATACGGACTTGCCGAGTATAACTTTGCGGCAGAGCAGATCCATTTTCCAAAAGATGAACAGGCGCTTGCACTTGCGCGAAAGCGTCTCGTTTTTGATGAATTTTTCCTTTTTCTCTTACAGCTTCGCAGCCTTAAGGAAGCCAGAGAAAAAGCGGAGAATACGTTTTCTATAAAAAAGGCGCGCGCTGTGCAAAAGCTCATAGAACATCTTCCGTATTCTCTGACGGGCGCACAGCAAAAAGTCTGGAATACGATCGAACAGGAGCTTCAGGGCGGTACCGTGATGGCGCGGCTGATTCAGGGAGACGTAGGCTCCGGCAAGACGATCATATCGATCCTTGCGCTTTTTACAGTGGCAGAAAACGGGTATCAGGGAGCGTTGATGGCTCCGACAGAGGTACTTGCCCGCCAGCATTACGCATCGGTCACAGAGCTTATCGAGAAGAACGGTTTTCCTTTTGAGGCTGTGCTTCTGACCGGATCGATGACGGCGAAGCAAAGACGCGAAGTATACAAAAAGATGAGTTCGGGAGAGGCGTCTATTATAGTGGGAACGCATGCGCTGATTCAGGAAAAAGCAGAGTATCACAACCTTGCCCTCGTTATCACGGACGAGCAGCACCGTTTCGGAGTAAGGCAGCGCGAGATGCTTGCCAAAAAGGGCAGTTCGCCTCATACGATAGTAATGAGCGCGACGCCGATCCCGCGGACTTTGGCAGTGATCCTTTACGGGGATCTTGATATTTCCGTGATAAACGAGATGCCTGCGAATCGTCTGCCGATCAAAAACTGTGTTGTCGGCACGTCATACCGCCCGAAGTCGTATGAATTTATCCGAAAGCAGGTAGAAGAGGGGCATCAGGCATACGTTATCTGTCCAATGGCGGAAGAGAGCGAGGCGGTCGATGCAGAAAATGTGGTCGAATATACGGAGGTTCTGCGGGAGGCGCTTCCGGCTGATATATGTGTCGAATATCTGCACGGAAAAATGAAGCCGATTCAAAAAAATGAGATCATGGAGCGCTTTCTGCGCAATGAGATACAGGTGCTTGTCTCGACAACAGTTGTCGAGGTAGGGGTAAATGTGCCGAATGCTACGGTCATGATGATAGAATATGCAGAGAGGTTCGGTCTTGCGCACCTTCATCAGCTCCGCGGCCGTGTCGGAAGAGGCGACGCACAGTCGTATTGTATTTTTCTGCATACGATGGACGGGAAGGACATCAGACAGCGGCTGGACATTCTGTGCCGGTCAAATGACGGATTTGAGATCGCGAACAGAGATATGCAGCTTCGCGGACCGGGCGATCTCTTTGGCGTGCGTCAGAGCGGTATGCTTGATTTTCGTCTGGCGGATATTTACAGCGACGCTTCTGTTCTCGCGCAGGCAAACGAGGCCGTAGATGAGATACTTGGGACTGATCCGCTTCTTGAGCAGAAGGAGCACCGCGCACTTAAAAGACGGTACGACGCCTTTATGCGCAGCCAGTCAGAGCAGATCAGTTTATAGAAGAAAAA
>CATZPU010000185.1 GCA_958422845.1 uncultured Lachnospiraceae bacterium
AATACCGGAGCCGATCCTTGAGGCGGCTCGGATCGACGGCGCAGGGAATCTACAGATTTTTCTGCGCATCGGTATACCGCTTGGCGCGGCAGGAATCGTTTCTGCTTTGATCCTTGGATTTCTGGAAGCCTGGAATATGATCGAGCAGCCGATGACCTTTTTAAAGACAAAAGCGCTTTGGCCGCTTTCTTTGTATTTGCCGGAGATCGGTCTTAAGGAGGCAGGCGCAGGCTTTGCGGCGGCGCTTATGATGCTGGTTCCCGCGCTGCTGCTCTTCCTTTTGGGGCAGGAGTATCTGGAGCAGGGAATTGCCGCGGCGGCAGTCAAGGAGTAGCAGGAATGTGAGGAAAACAGGAGGAATTTATTTTGAATAAGAAGAAATTACTGAAGATCACCGCGGTATTTTTTGCCTGTATGCTTTGCTTTACCGTGCTGTCAAGGGCGGCGGATCAGATGAGCGTCGCTGTCGTTTCGACGTCCCGACCGGAAAACCGCATGATCACGCATGAGGTCAAGGCATCCGGCAGGATCGTACAGAATCAGGAGCTTGCCGTGACGACGGAGCCGAATCAGAGAGTAAAGACGCTGTATGTCAGCGAGGGCGACCGCGTAAAAAAGGGAGAGCTTCTGTTTGAGGTGGATATGACGGTTCTTGAGGAGCAGATACTGGAGCAAAAGCAGGAGATGGAGAAGCAGCAGCTTACAGTCAGCGACGCAAAAAGCCAGAAAGATGTAAGCGCGCAGCAGAAAGCAAGCCAGCAGGCGCAGGCGGCAGAGCAGTATTCACTTTCCACGCACAGTGCAGGCGTGCGGCTGTCCCGCGCAAAGACGGCGCTTGAGGAGGCAAAAAAGGAGCTGAAAAAGTTCCGAAAGAAGCATCAGAAAGATACGCCGGAACAGGATGGCAGCGTAGAGGCGTCTCTTGAGAAAGCGTGCGAGGAGAAGGCGCAGGCGTATATTCAGGCGCAGCAGGAACTTACGGCAGTACAATGGAAGATTGAAAATGCCGTCAATACAGCGCTTCAGGAGGCGCTGTATACAGGAACAGCGGCAAGTCTGAAAGAAAACAATGCGGTACTGACGGGAAGCGCTGGCGAGGAGCCCTCAGAGACAGTGCCGGAGATTATCGTTGAGGCGGGTGCTGAGGAGAGCTTTACGGAGGGCGGCGTATCGGAAGCCGGAGGTTTGCCGGAATCCGACGAGGCGCAGGATACGCTCTTTGCAGACGGAACAGATGCGGCAGGCAGCGGATATACGGGCGACATTATCATAGAGGAGTCGGAGGTAGTCGGAAACGGTACGGGAGATAATGGTATTTCAGGCGGCAATACGCAAGGGGGAAGCGGCGGCACAAATGCAGGAGGCAATGGAGCAGCCGGAGGAAGCGGAAACATCGGAGACAACGGAGCAGCCGGAGGAAATGGAAATACAGGCGATACCGGAGCAGCCGGAGGAATCGGAGGCAGTGGAAATAACGGAACGACCGGAGAAAATGGAAGCGCCGGAGACAACGGGACTGCCGGAGGAAACAGCGGAAATATACAGGAGAATGGAGACTGGGATAACGGCGATATTATAATAGAAGGAACAGACGGAAACGGTGACGCAGGGAGCGGCGCAGGAAGCGCGCCGACGCAGGAGGAGCTTGATGGGATCGAGCAGTCTGTGCGCGACAGCTATGCTTCCGAGCTTACGGCGGCGCAGCAGAAGGTAAACGACGCGCTTTTGCACAAGCAGGAGGCGGAGGCGGCGCTTGCGCAGTATCAGCAGGAGCGGCTGGAAGCGGGAAATGCGCAGAATAAAGAGTCGGAAAAGCAGCTCATTGCAAACGTTAAGGCGGCGCAGCAGGCGTATGAGGACGCTGCAATCGCAGCAAACGAAGCGGCAGTGACTTCCGGCAGGGCGGTGCAGCAGGCAGGTATCCCTGATGCGCAGAACAGCTCTGACCGGATGAATGAGATCACGTATGAGCAGATGGAGCTTCAGCTTGCCAAACTGGAAAAGCTGAAAGAGGAGGGAGGCAGAATCAAAGCTCCCTCGGACGGTCTGATCACGAAGATTCAGGTCGTCACAGGAGAAAAAACGACAGATACGACCGCCATGCTGATGACAGATCTTTCAAAGGGCTACCGGTTTACAGGAGAGATCACAAAGGAGCAGGAGGAATATATCGGGACAGGCGATCTCGTGACCTTGAAGGGGAGCTCGAAAAAGCAGGTGTTAGAGGAGCTTCCAGTCGAGTCTGTGACGGAGGATGAGGAGAATAAAAGTATCCGGCATATTACAGTCCAGATACCGCAGGAGTCGGAGGTGTTTACACTGGGAGCAGCCGCGACGCTCTCCTTTAGCAAAAAGTCGGAGGCGTATCCGGTCTGCGTACCTTTATCTGCTCTGCGGCTGGACGAAAAGAATCAGACGTATGTGCTCGTAACAGAACAGTACGAGTCTGTACTTGGAACAGAGACAAGGGCGCGTCGTGTCGGTGTGACGGTACTTGAAAAAAATGAAGCGTATGCGGCGCTCGCGGAGGGCGGCATCACCTCGCAGCAGGAGGTGATCGTCAGCTCGGCAAAGGCTGTCGACGACGGAAGCCGTGTGAGGGTGCAAAAGCAGTAGACTGCGGTAGATCGGAAAACAAGCAGAGGTACGAAAGATGCAGGTCGGCAAAATGCAGGAGACGGAAAGTGCAGGAGAAACGAAGAAAGAAAAAATCAGGAGGCATGGCAGATGAGGCGGATCGGAGTATTGGCAGGAGTGATTTTTACGGCAGCCTTTTTTGTGCTGGCAGTGCGGTTTGGCACCGAAGCACAGACGTATGCAGATTCGGCTGTCGTACTGCTTGACGGAGAGCCGCTTGATAGAGAGCAGGCTGCGATGCTGTGCGGACAGGAATCGGAAAGCGGAGAGCAGGCGGGCTTTTGCTTCTGGGGAGAGGAAAACAAGACAGAACTTTTCTGCCGCGAAACGGGAGGCGCGGGGGTGGTAAATACCATTCTCGTGCAGGGAAATCCTGAGCTGATCGTTTCGGGGATCGGGACGCTTGCGTATCAGGAACACGGCTGTTTTCTTGATGCGCAGACATCAGCACAGCTGTTTGGGACGCAGCAGGCAAAGGGACAGACTGTGTGGTGCGGCGATCAGCCGTATACTGTCTGCGGTACAGTAGAGAGTATGGACAGAATCATGATCCGGCAGGCGTCAGAAGCAGACGGAGCAGTTCTTGATATGCTCTCTCTTTATCTGACAGAAAACAGTGGGGGAAGCAGCGGGAGCGCGCAGCAGTTTTTAATCCGGTACGGGCTTAGCGGAAAGGTAATGGATACACAGTTTCTTTCTGCCGCTGCGCAGGATATGCTCCTTCTTCTGCCGCTTATTTTGGGAATATGGCTGATACGTCTGCTTGCGGTGCAGGCGGCAGACGCTGACGGGCTTTGGCACAGGGCGGCTTATGCGGCAGGAGCGCTGTTTGCTGCCGCTGCGGTTTTGTATTTTGCGATCCGCTGTATCGAGATTCCGCCGGATATGATCCCTACAAAATGGTCGGATTTTTCTTTCTGGGAACAGTGGTGGGAAAATCAGCGTGAGAACCTGCTTCTGATCTTTCGCACTGCGAAGGGCGAGGCGCAGCTTACGATGCTGTGGAATATGAGCCTTAGCATGATATGCAGCGTATGCGCCGCTTTTTCGGGGCTGCTTCTGATACTCGGTATAAACGCAGAGAGTAAAAACAGGCGCAGACAATAAAAATAAAAACCTTGAGTTTCCGCAAACTGTAATTTAAAAATGAACATGTCTGCCCAAAGTACCG
>CATZPU010000186.1 GCA_958422845.1 uncultured Lachnospiraceae bacterium
GCTCTCACCGACAACAGTCACTTCGTATCCGTGCTTGGAATATTTCAGATAAACGAACATAAACAGCACGAGTGCCGAAACGATGACGATGTTCCAGAAATAATCATTGCCGAACGCCTCCGGCAGCCAGCCGGCGCGCGTCTGCTGATTGATGATACCGACTGTGTTGGAACCCTTCGGATTCTCCCAAAATACGATACAGAACGTCACGATCTGCATCGCTACATAGTTGAGCATCAGCGTAAACAGCGTCTCATTCGTTTTCCACTTCGCCTTGAAAAAGGTCGGGATCATGCCCCAGATCATTCCGCCTACTGCGCTTGCCGCGATCATCAGCAGGATCAGTACGACATTCGGAACCTTATCCGCAAGGTTGATCATCAGCGCTGCTGATGCAAGACCGCCGATAAGCACCTGACCTTCCGCTCCGATATTCCAGAAACGCATCTTAAATGCCGGAGCAAGACCAACGCCGATACACAAGAGCGTGAGCATATCGCGCACTGTGATCCAGATACGTCTCTTGCTTCCAAGCGCTCCGTCGAAGATCGCCTTATATACGTCGATCGGATTCATGCGCACGAGCAGATAGATCACACCTGCGCACGCGATCAGAGACAGAAGGATCGCCGTTACGTAGATCAGTATCCTCTGGCCGATCCCTATGGATTCTCTTTTTGACATTCGGAAAAATGGTTCCCTATTCACCGTGTGTACCTCCTTCCACCTGATGCGTCATCAGCACGCCGATCTCCTCTTTCTTCGCCGTGCGTCCGTCTACGATACCTGTGACCTTTCCGCCGCAGAGCACTACGATCCTGTCGCACAGCTCAAGCAGCACATCGAGATCCTCGATCACGCAGATCACGGCGATACCGTTTTTCTTCTGCTCATTGAGCAGATGATAGATCGTATAAGAAGAATTGATGTCGATACCGCGCGTCGGATATGCGACCATCAGAACCTTTGGCTCCTGAGCGATCTCTCGTCCGACAAGAACCTTCTGCACATTTCCGCCGGACATCCTGCCCACCGGAGCCGTGATACTCGGCGTCACGATCTCAAGCTGATTCTTGATCTTCATGGCGAGCTGCCCCGGCGTTTTCCGGTCGAGAAACTCCGACCTGCCTTTTTTATAGCTTCGCAGCATCATATTATCTGTCATATTCATGGAGCTGACAAGTCCCATGCCGAGACGATCCTCCGGTACAAATGCCAGACGCACGCCCAGCTTGCGGATGCTTGCAACATCGAGATTTGCAAGATTTTCTGCTTCTTTATCATCAGGATAAAACATGATCGAACCGTCTGCCACAGGCTCCAGTCCCGCGATCGCCTCCAGAAGCTCCTTCTGACCGCTGCCCGCAATGCCTGCAATACCGAGTATCTCGCCGCCGTAGACGGAAAATGTCGCCCCGTCAAGCACTTTGATGCCGTCCTTTGACATACAGGTAACGTTTCTCAGATCAAGTCTCTTCTTCGTGTTCTGCGGCTGCGGTCTTTCAATATTCAGATCGACCTTTGCTCCGACCATCATCTCCGTAAGAGAGGCGACCGTCGCCTCCTTCGTCTCTACCGTATCGATATAGCGGCCTTTGCGAAGGATCGCCACGCGGTCAGAAACGGCAAGCACCTCCTGCAGCTTATGGGTGATCAGCAGAATGGAACAGCCGTCCTTTTTCATATTGCGCAAAACCTCAAACAAACGATCCGACTCCTGCGGCGTCAGCACTGCCGTCGGCTCATCGAGGATCAGGATGCGCGCGCCGCGATAGAGCATCTTGACGATCTCCACCGTCTGCTTCTGCGATACTGACATCTGGTAGATCTTCTGCGTCGGATCAAGGTCAAACCCGTATTTCTCAACAAGCGCATTGATCTCTGCCGTGACTTTCTTCATATCGAGCACCTGTCTGCCCGGAAGTCCGAGCACGATATTTTCTGCCGCCGTCAGAATATCGACCAGCTTGAAGTGCTGATGCACCATACCGATCCCAAGGTCAAAGGAATCTTTCGGTGAGCGTATCTTTACCTCACGCCCGTCGACCATGATCCTTCCCTCGTCCGGATAGTAAATGCCGGAAATCATGTTCATCAGTGTCGTCTTGCCGCTTCCGTTCTCTCCGAGCACGCAAAGGATCTCGCCCTTTCGCACAGACAGATCGATCTTTTCATTCGCAACGACACTGCCAAACCGCTTTGTGATGTTCTGCAGTTCTATTGCATACTTCTGTTCCATAGCCTGCTTCCTCTCTTCCCAGTAAAATAAATGCTTTATGCTACAAAGCTGTATTCAGCTTCTATGTACAAAAGACACTCTCCGGTATCTGCTGTACACAAAAGCCAAACGGCAACACGATACAAGGGTGCTGTATCGGATTATCACATATCTGTGATGAAAACCTCCGGCTTCAACACCCTTGTCTGTATTATGCTTCAATTATTCTACGATAGCAGTGATTCCGTCGATCGCAATATCAAATGCCGGAGCGGAACCAAACTCTGACTCATGGAAATATCCGTCAGAAATATACTCGATGTCGTTCTTTACGTATGTATCAAGTGTTTCACCGTCAACTGTCCATGTAGAAGTATCGAATACCTTCAGAGAACCGTCGATGATCGCAGCCTCGACCTCTGCAACCTTCTCAGCCGTTCCTTCTGCTACTACGCCTTCATTGAGCTCTGTGATCTTGTCAGCGCCCTCTGCAAAACCGCGGCACCAGTCTGTCTCGATCGCCGTACCGTCAATTACAGACTGTACTGCGTATGTATAGTACGGTCCCCAGTTGATAGAAGCGGAAGTCAGCGCCTGTGTCGGAGCTGTCTCGATCATGGAAATATTGTAGCCTACGCACGGTACGCCTGCAGCCTCACAAGCTGTCGGTGCGCCTGTCGTATCGGCATGCTGGCTGATCAGTACGCATCCGTCCGCGATCAGAGCCTCTGCACACTCTTTCTCAAGGTCAAAGCTTGCCCAGCTGTTTGTGTATTTTACTTCCATCGTTGCCTGCGGACATACGCTTCTTACGCCAAGGAAGAAAGATGTATATCCGGAAATAACCTCTGCATACGGGAATGCGCCTACATAACCTACCTTAAGCTGATCCTCTGTCAGAGTGCCTTCCTCTAACATCTCATTGAGCTTCATACCTGCAACCACGCCGGATACGTAGCGTGACTCATAGATAGATGTGAAGTAGTTGTGCATGTTTGCAAGACCGCTTGTGCTTGCCTGATAGCCTGTCGCATGACAGAACTCTACGTCCGGATACTCTGCCGCTGCCTCCAGAATGTATGTCTCATGTCCGAAGCTGTTTGCGAAAATGATCTGGCATCCCTGATCTGCAAGGTCATACGCTGCGTCCGCACACGCCTCGTCCTCGCCGATCAGCGTCTTTTCAATGATCTGGGAATCATCAAGTCCGAGGGCTTTCTGCATCTCGTCGATACCTGCCATATGAGCTGCCGTATAGCCTTCATTCTCATCACCGATGTAGATCGTACCGATCTTCAGATCCTCCGGCGCAACAGTCACGCCTTCTTTTGCGCTTACTCCGACTGACGCCATCGAAGCTGCCAGCGCTGCCGTCATGGATAAAGCAAGTAATTTCTTCATTTTCATTTCCTTCTTCCTCCTTTATATTTATATTATAAATAATTTACGCGGAGCCTTTGCAGACTCCGCATAAAAGCTACCCTACCACTTTATAATATTTTCCCGTATGTGTCAATCCTTGCCGCACGTTTCGGCACGACATACGCATGAATTGTTTTCCTTCCTCTTTTTCAAAATATCTTGTTTTT
>CATZPU010000187.1 GCA_958422845.1 uncultured Lachnospiraceae bacterium
AGGATATGCCGTTCCTTCCGAACGGACGTCCGCTCGACATCGTGCTGAACCCGCTGGGCGTGCCGTCCCGTATGAATATCGGACAGGTGCTTGAGATCCACTTAAGTCTTGCAGCCAAGGCTCTTGGATTTAACGTGGCTACGCCGGTATTCGACGGAGCAAACGAGAATGATATTATGGACACTCTTGATCTTGCAAATGATTACGTAAATCTTGAGTGGGAAGAATTTAAAGAGAAACATGAAGCTGAGCTTCTTCCGGAGGTACTTGATTACCTGTATGAGAACAGAGATCACAGAGCGCTCTGGAAAGGCGTTCCGATCTCAAGAGACGGTAAGGTGCTTCTTCGTGACGGACGTACAGGAGAGTATTTCGACAGCCCGACAACGATCGGTCACATGCATTATCTGAAGCTGCATCATCTGGTAGACGATAAGATCCATGCGCGTTCTACCGGACCGTACTCACTCGTTACGCAGCAGCCGCTCGGCGGAAAAGCCCAGTTCGGCGGACAGCGTTTCGGAGAGATGGAGGTATGGGCGCTCGAGGCGTACGGCGCATCTTATACGCTGCAGGAGATCCTGACTGTGAAGTCGGATGATGTAGTCGGACGAGTAAAAACATATGAGGCGATCATCAAAGGCGACAATATTCCGGAACCGGGTATTCCGGAATCCTTCAAGGTACTTCTCAAAGAGCTTCAGTCTCTCGGACTGGATGTCAAGGTACTCAGAGAGGACAATACAGAGGTCGAGATCGTGGAGAGCTCCGATTACGGAGAGACAGATCTTCGCTCTGTGATCGAAGGCGATCGCAGATACCGCGACAAAGAACAGGATTCTCTTGGCAGCTACGGCTTCAGCCAGCAGGAATTTGAGGGCGAGGAGCTTGTCGATGTAGAGGAAGACAGCGACGAAGACTTTTTGGAAAGAATCGAAGAAACTTTTGACGACGAAGAGTAACGTGTGAAAGGAGTACCGTCAATGCCAGAGACAACAAGCAATGAGGCATATCAGCCGATGACGTTTGATGCAATCAAAATCGGTCTTGCTTCTCCGGAGAAGATCAGAGAGTGGTCTCACGGCGAGGTCAAGAAACCGGAAACTATAAATTACCGTACATTAAAGCCTGAGAAAGAAGGACTTTTCTGCGAGCGTATTTTCGGACCGAGCAAGGACTGGGAGTGCCACTGCGGAAAGTACAAAAAGATCCGTTACAAAGGCGTTGTGTGCGACCGCTGCGGCGTAGAGGTCACAAAGGCAGCCGTTCGTAGAGAACGTATGGGACATATCGAGCTTGCAGCACCAGTATCCCATATCTGGTATTTTAAGGGTATCCCGTCCAGAATGGGACTGATACTGGATATTTCACCGCGTACACTTGAGAAGGTTCTGTATTTCGCAAATTATATCGTACTCGATCCGGGAACGTCAGATCTGCATTACAAGCAGGTGCTTACAGAGAGAGAGTATCAGGAAGCGCGTGAGAAGAACACGACTTTCCGTGCCGGAATGGGCGCTGAGTCCATTAAGGAACTTCTGGAAGCGATCGACATGGAAAAAGAAGCTGAAGAGTTAAAGCGCGGCCTGAAAGAGTCCACAGGTCAGAAGCGTGCAAGGATCATCAAGAGACTGGAGGTCGTTGAAGCGTTCCGTGAATCCGGCAACCGTCCTGAGTGGATGATCATGACTGTGATTCCGGTCATTCCGCCTGATCTGCGTCCGATGGTACAGCTTGACGGAGGACGTTTTGCTACGTCTGACTTAAACGATCTGTACCGCAGGATCATCAACAGAAACAACCGTCTGAAAAGACTGCTGGAGCTTGGTGCTCCTGATATTATCGTCCGCAACGAGAAGCGTATGTTACAGGAAGCAGTAGACGCGCTGATCGATAACGGACGCCGCGGCCGTCCTGTTACGGGACCGGGCAACCGCGCTCTGAAATCCCTGTCTGACATGCTTAAGGGTAAATCAGGACGTTTCCGTCAGAACCTGCTCGGAAAACGTGTTGACTATTCCGGACGTTCCGTTATCGTCGTAGGTCCGGAGCTGAAGATCTACCAGTGCGGACTTCCGAAAGAGATGGCGATCGAGCTGTTCAAGCCGTTCGTTATGAAAGAGCTTGTCGCTAACGGCATGTCTCACAATATCAAAAATGCAAAGAAGATGGTAGAGCGTCTGCAGCCTGAGGTATGGGACGTACTTGAGGAAGTGATCAAAGAGCATCCGGTTATGCTGAACCGTGCCCCTACACTGCGTCGTCTCGGTATTCAGGCATTTGAGCCGATCCTTGTAGAAGGTAAGGCGATCAAGCTGCATCCGCTCGTATGTACGGCGTTCAACGCCGACTTCGACGGCGACCAGATGGCTGTCCATCTTCCGCTGTCCGTAGAGGCGCAGGCAGAGTGCCGCTTCCTGCTGCTCTCCCCGAACAACCTTCTGAAGCCGTCCGACGGCGGTCCGGTGGCTGTTCCGTCTCAGGATATGGTTCTTGGTATCTACTATCTGACGCAGGAGAGGCCGGGAGCGCTTGGAGAAGGAAAGTATTTCAAGAGCGTCAATGAGGCGATCCTTGCGTATGAGAATAAGGCTCTGACGCTTCAGACGCGCATTAAAGTGCGTATGCAGAAGACGCTTGAAGATGGAACGGTGATCTCGGATATGGTTGAGTCGACACTTGGACGTTTCCTCTTCAATGAGATTCTTCCGCAGGATCTTGGCTTTGTAGACAGAACGATTCCTGGCAATGAGTTAAAGCTTGAGGTAGATTTCCTTGTAGGTAAAAAGGGACTGAAGCAGATCCTTGAGAAGGTCATCAATACACACGGTACGACAAAGACTGCCGAGGTACTTGACCTGATCAAATCTACCGGATATAAATATTCGACAAGAGCAGCTATGACAGTATCTATTTCGGATATGACAGTGCCGCCTGAGAAGCCGCAGCTGATCCAGAAAGCACAGGATACTGTTGATAAGATCACACGAAACTATAAGCGTGGTCTTATTACAGAAGAAGAGCGTTATAAAGAAGTCGTTGAGACATGGAAAGAGACGGACGATATCCTGACGAAAGCCCTGCTCGACGGACTTGATAAATACAACAATATCTACATGATGGCCGATTCCGGTGCGCGTGGTTCTGACAAGCAGATCAAGCAGCTTGCAGGTATGCGTGGATTGATGGCAGATACAACGGGACATACGATCGAGCTTCCTATCAAGTCAAACTTCCGTGAAGGTCTTGACGTACTGGAGTACTTCATGTCTGCGCACGGAGCGCGTAAAGGTCTGTCCGATACGGCTCTTCGTACAGCCGACTCCGGTTACCTGACGAGACGTCTTGTAGACGTATCACAGGAGCTTATTGTTCGCGAGATCGACTGCTGCGAGGGAAGAAATGAGATTCCGGGTATGTACGTACAGTCATTCACAGACGGACGTGAGGAGATCGAGAACGTTCAGGAGCGTATCACAGGAAGATTCTCCTGCGAGACGATCAGAGACAAGAACGGAGAAGTCATCGTAAAGGCGAACCACATGATCACGCCGAAGCGTGCAGCTCGTATCATGAAAGAGGGCGTCGATGAAAACGGAAAACCGTATGAGAAGATCAAGATCCGTACGATCCTGACCTGCCGTTCTCATGTCGGTGTCTGCGCGAAGTGCTACGGCGCGAACCTTGCTACGGGAGAACCGGTACAGGTCGGTGAGTCTGTAGGTATCATCGCGGCACAGTCCATCGGTGAGCCGGGTACACAGCTTACGATGCGTACATTC
>CATZPU010000188.1 GCA_958422845.1 uncultured Lachnospiraceae bacterium
CTCGTCTATCATCTGTACGATGCGGTGATTCATATCGAGTCCCTGTGTGACTTCCCCGTTCACAAACAGAAGAAACTGCGGGTTTCTTGCATCGTCCCACTCGTCGATCTGTGTCTTTACGTGAAGGCGCAGAGCCTTTCCATCCATCTCCTGCGGTACTGTATAATCTGTACGGAACCAGTAATAGCGATCCGGTCCGTACCATTTCATTGTCTTAGGTACGAATTCTTTCCACTCTCCGCCTTCCTTATCCGTCTGATCCGGATAGAAGAAAAGTCCCTCCTTGTACGAAATAGAGTCAAACGGCATAGTCTTTACTGTGATCAGCCTGTTTAACTCATCACAGATCACCTGTATTCTTTTATCAATATACCACATATGTCTTCACTCCTCCTGTCATCCTATATTCCTGTGCTGTCTTTTGATACGCGCACGGTATCTCTTTTTTTAATACAGTGTGCGCTTACCATGTACCCTCTGCCACACGCTCTCTGAGCGTATCTGCATACCAGAAGATCACCTCGCCGATACGGTACAGCTCTGATTCACGGCTTACGCTGCCCCAGAGCATACGGAAATGGTAATACCACTCTTCCAATGCCGCAGCCGTATCGTACGCTTTTTGCCGGTGCTCCCCTGAGACTGTCTCCGCTTCCGATGCGTCGCATGCAGAAAGGCTCTCGCCTCCTGCATACAGTGTTCTCCAGATAAGCAGTCCGATCGTGTTGAATATCTGCATTCCATCTGCGGCAAGCAGATATGGATAAACTTCTGCCCTCTTTTCCTGCGGCATCGTTCTCGTGCAGGCTTTGAGATCACGGATACACGCTTTGATTTTCTCACTTTTTTCCGGCGCTGTCTCTATTTTATTTCTTAATTTTGCAAGCTCGTCATACACCGTCTGTCTGCCCGCAGGCTCCCATATTTCCTTCAGAAATACGGCGTCGTGCCATCCAAAGCTGTCCTGCTCGCTAAGAAGTCCTGTGATCCTTGTAAAGCGCTCTGAAGAGTCTGCGTATTCCACCACGGATATCTGTGCGTTCAGCTCATCATATTCAGGAAGCGCATCTCTGTTCCATGAAGCCGCCGCGCCGCAGATCATTCCCGGAATACTAAATGCCGGATGGTTGATATGACCGAAGTCGCCCCAGTCCGTATTCAGAAGCCCTTCGCAGCCGTACGTGATGCCGTACCTGCTCATGCGGCTGATATTCTCATACGCGCTGCGCTGCAGATTTACAAACTGATTCCATCCGCCTACGCCCGGACAGACGTACTGCCGCACACCCGTACCTGCATAAATGCGTGTCGAATCCTCGCTCTGATCAGGCGCATATCCCCAGTTCAGGCAGATCGCTTCTTTCGGAAGCTCCGATGCGAGCTGCGGAAAACCAAGCAGCACGTCCCCCCACAGCATAGGCGTACTTCCCTGATCTGTGATAAAAGCACAGAGCTTTTTCACATAATCAATATATAATCTGTCCTTCCCCTCTCTTTCTGCACGCTCCTGATTTTTTCCTTTTCCAAGATCAAACGTCTCATCGGCACAGATATTGAATCTGCGTGATGAAAAAAGCGGAAGAAACTGACTGATCATGGTGCAGATCAGTGAGAACGCACCGTCATCTGATACGTCGACCGTATGATGATCCATCCTCTGCTTAAAGCCAAACGGCTGCTCTCCTGCATCCGCAAGCTCGCAGTACCTGCGATACTGCTTCGTGGACAGAAGTTTATAGAGGTGGCCGAAAGTGGACAGCGACGGCACAAGCTCGATACCGCGGTTCGCACAATAGCGGTCAAATTCCATGATCTCCTCTGCCGTAAGCGGCGTATCGTCTCTCCACAGCTCGCTCATTCCCTGAAACAGAAAACTGTGCTCAATGTAGAGCTGAAGCTGATTGATCTTATAATAGCTCAACGTATCTGCAAGACGACGAAGCCATTCCATCTTCGGAATACGTCCGCGTGTCACATCATGATAAAATCCGCGCGCTTCATAATCCGGCCAGTCATCTACCGACATACACGGCAGGATCATTCCCGACTGCTTCACGATCTGGCGCAGCGTCTGTATGCCGTACAAAATCCCCTGACTGCTGCCGCCTGTCACCTCAATACCGTTTTCATTGATCTCAAGACGGTACTGCTGCGCCTTCATACCGCTGTCGACGGCAAGACGCACACTGCCGCATCCGCCGTCTCTTCTGATCGCGCTGCGGCTGCCGCACGCGTCGACTGTTTCTTTTAAAAGAAGCGCATATTCATACACCTTCTTCTCACAGGAAGTATCCAGTACGATCTGCGCATCGTACGGCAGCGCATACTCCCCCTCCTGATAACTCACTTTTCTTGGAACCGGCAAAAGATACATACCGCTCCTCCTCTCGTCTCCTATGTTCTGTCTGTTTAGCCATAAAAAAGAAAACGGCTGCTGCAAAATGCGAAATATTAGATATATACACAATTTGCAGCAGCCCTGCGGCTCACTTGGCTCTCTTTTGGAGCCTTACTGATTATTCAGCAGCAGTCTGTCCTTGGACTGTACCGAATAGTTACCAGCAGTTATTTCTTATTTTGTAGCGTCAACCTGAGCCTGTGCCTCTTCACGGATCGTCTCCCATCCTGCTGCGTCAAGCTCGCTCTTGATCGTCTCGATCAGTTCTCTCGGATCCTGAGCGCCTGTGAAGAACTCTGATTTGTATTTCTCGTATACGGCGCGGCAGTTAGCCAGCTCTGTCTCAACCTTGCTTGTGTCCATATCGAATCCAAGCATAGCAGACGGCGTAGCGTTCTCGTTCAGAGTCTTAACCTCTTCCCACTGTCCTTCCTGACCTGCAACGTCAGAAACTGCGAAGAATGTACCCTGTGTATAACCAGCCATGCTCCAGTCACTGTTCAGTCTGTTAACTGTTCCATCTTCTGTATACTCAAAGTTCTCGCCCTCTACACCGTAGTACAGCCAGTCACGAACCTTGCTGTCCGTATTTACAAGCTGAAGAAGCTCAAGAGCTTTCTCCGGATGCTCACATCCTGAGTAGATTCCGCTGATAGAACCACGTACAGATGTGTTGGATACGATCGTGTCGCCGAACTGAACTGCTTCACAGTTCGCGATACCATTGTTCGGACCCCATGTGGATTTTGCAGCGCCGCTCCATCCCTGAGCTGTGAAGAATGTTCTGTACTTGTTGGAATCGTCTGCTGTCGGAGCATCACCATTGATGATACCCTCAACGTACATTTTGTGTACTACGTCAAGAGCAGAAAGAAGTTCCTCATCCTCAAGCGGGTTCACAACTGTCTTTGTCTCGTCATCGTAACGGATACCAAGTGCGGAAAGACCTGCGCCGAGCTGATCGAAGTAGTTTGCCACAAGGAAGTCTGCACCGTTCTTTGACATGTAGTACGGTGATCCGCCTTCGCCTTCTTTGATCTTTGCAAGAGCATCGTAAAGGCTGTTGAAGTCTGTCACGCTCTGGATGTCGATCTCGTACTTGTCTGCAATATCCTTGTCCCAGATAAAGTACTGTGTCACAGAACTGTCCTTGTATGTGGGAACACCGTAGATCGTTCCGTTTACAGAAACTGCTTTCCAGTAATCCTCAGGAATGAAGGAATACAGATCCGGAGCTACTTCCGGCAGCATCTCTGTGATGTCCATCAGAACGCCTGTAGCTACCTCTGAGCTGTATCTTGTCTGGTCTGTGAACAGGATATCGAAATACTCGCCGGAGTTTGTGATAACGCTTCT
>CATZPU010000189.1 GCA_958422845.1 uncultured Lachnospiraceae bacterium
GGATATTAAGGCAGAAAAAGATCGGTCATACAGGAACTTTAGATCCGGAGGCGCAGGGTGTGCTTCCGGTTTGCCTTGGAAAAGCGACAAAGGTGTGCGACCTGCTTACGGACAAGACGAAGGAGTACCGTGCGGTGCTGACGCTTGGGGTAGTGACAGATACGCAGGATATGACGGGAAACGTTCTTGCAAAGGCAGATGTGTCATGTACAGAAGAGCAGGTGCGTGCATGTATTATGGAGTTTGTCGGAGAGCAGGAGCAGATCCCTCCGATGTACTCTGCCCTCAAGGTAAACGGAAAAAAGCTTTACGAACTGGCGCGTCAGGGCGTCGAGGTGGAGCGCAAGCCGCGCAGGATCGTGATAGAGAAGATCACGATTGAAAAAATAGAGCTGCCCGAAGTTACGATTTCGGTCGTCTGCTCAAAGGGGACGTATATCCGCACGCTTTGTCACGATATAGGCGAATCGCTTGGCTGCGGCGGCTGTATGAAGTCGCTTCTGCGCACGCGTGTCGGGACATTTACGCTCGATGAGAGCGTTACGCTTGCGCAAATAGAGCGCTGTCGGGATGAAGAGAAGCTTTCCGAAATAATTTACGGGACAGATTCCGTTTTTTCGGGACTGCCGGAAGTTATTTTATCAAGACAGGCAGAGCGGCTTGTGAGAAACGGCAATCCTCTTGCAAAAAATCTGATGAAAATAAACGCGGATGCACAGGTGCGCCTGTACAGCGCAGACGGTGAATTTCTCGCCATATATGAGTGGAATGAGAAAAAGGACAGCTACAGAGCAGTAAAGATGTTTCTGTAAAATATGCGGCGGATAAGCGTCTGACGGCGCAGACGGCGCGGGAGAAGGAGCTGACGAAAGGGAAGAATGAAGTATATCGATCATATGACACAGTTTCAATCCGATGTGCCGACGGTCGTCACACTTGGAAAGTTTGACGGACTGCACCGCGGTCATCAAAAGCTGATCCGGCAGGTATGTAAATATCGCAGAGACGACTGCAGATCAGTCGTATTTACGATCGCGCCGGATCATGTTCCTGTGCTCCTTACGACAGAGGAAAAAAGGAAAAGACTGGAGGAGTACGGCATAGACTGTATGATCCGCTGTCCGTTTGTGCCGGAGATCCTCGGCATGGAGCCGGAGGAGTTTATTTCGGAGATCCTTGTAAAAGGCTTGAGAACAGAACACATCGTTGTAGGGACAGATTTTCGATTCGGCTATGAGCGAAAAGGCGATGCGGGGCTGCTCGCGGCGCTCGGAGAACGGTATGGCTATACGGTGGAGATCGTCGAAAAGGAACGATACGGAAAACGTGAGATCAGCAGTACATATGTGCGCGAGGCACTTGCAAAGGCCGATCTGAAGCTTGCAAACGAGCTGCTTGGCGGTGCTTATCCCGTATATGGGATCATACAGCACGAAAAACAGCTTGGCAGACGGATCGGAATGCCTACGATCAATCTGATACCGGAACCGCATAAGCTTCTTCCTCCGCAGGGCGTATATTTCAGCCGTGCAAAAGTGAAGGGGAGCGTATACTGCGGCGTGACGAATGTGGGCTACAAGCCGACCGTAGACGGCACATTTCTTGGGGTGGAGACATATCTTTATGGTATGAATGAAGAAGTTTACGGATGTGAGGCAAAAATAGAACTTTTGGAGTTTCTGCGTCCGGAGCAAAAATTTGCATCTGTAGAAAAGCTGAAGGCGCAGATGGAGTGCGACTTAAGGGCAGGAAAGGAGTATTTCCGTGTATAGTATCATGTGGAACGTCAGTTGTCTGCTGTTTGTTCTGGGATTTCTCTGCGTGCTTGCCGGAGAAGCAGTGAAGATTCTGTTTCGTCAGGACGGACCGTATGCGGCGCGCGCACAGGCGAAGGTGGTAGACATTGTAGCAAGACCGCGCAGCGCAGAGGCGTCTCTGTCGGAATTCCACAACAATCAGGTGGCAGTGTTTGAATTTTTTGCAAATGGCCGTCCGGTCAAGGTGAACGATACGGCTGACACGTACCCGTGTCCATACCACATGAACCAGAGTGTTACCGTCTGCTATAATCCGGCGAAGCCGGAGCAGTTCTGCATTGCGCCGCATGATAAGAGGCGGCTGGTGACACGGGCGCTTGGTGTGGGAGGCGTGGTTTTGATATTAGCGGGCTGCGCGCTCTTTTTGATGTATGCGGCAAGAGTACAGCTCTGAAAATGAAATAGAAAAAGCTGCTGTAAATGACTTTGCAGAATCTGTGCGACAGGCTCAGAGGTCATTTGCAGCAGCTTTTTTTAGATGCGCGATGTAATTTTTTTCGCAGTATCAGTAAGTATAATTCTCTACCTCGATCTTGTCTGACTCCTGAAACGGAGCAAGCGTAGAGATCATTTTGATCGGCTTATCGTAATTATTGATGCAGTAATGCACCTCGCCCGGCTCGATGTGAATGAACTGTCCCGGCAGGAGATGGTTTACTTTGCCGTCTACAACGATGTCGATCTCGCCCTCAAGAATATAGAAATTCTCTTCCATGATGTTGTGATAGTGCGCTTTGAAATCCTGTCCCGGCATAAACTGCACAAGGGCAAAATTCATTCTTGGTCCTTTCATGAGATACTTTGGACCACTGTCCTTAAAACGGTATTCCTTATCCTTTTCATCTACAATATACATAATAAATTCTCCTCTCAGATTTTCTTATTCTTTCCTGATGCACGCTTTACAGACCGGGAGCTACCCACATCGGTTTTGTAAGTCCCTCGTTTACGAGCGCAAGCTGCGCGTCATAGACTTTACGCCATGTCTGATACATTTCTGTATAGATTCTGTGATTTTCCATATCCGGCATAAAGCAGCGATCCCATTTTACGGTGCGCTTTGCGCCCTCTTCAATACTGGAATAAAGCCCTACGCCGTATCCTGCAAGAATCGCCGCGCCAAGAGCGGTGGCTTCCTTTACGACAGGCACTCTGACCGGCATGCCGAGTACGTCTGACAGGATCTGGGACCAGAGCGGACTCTTGGAGGCTCCTCCGGCAAAGATCACCTCGGAAGGCATATTTCCGGTCGCTTCTTTTACAAGCTCCATATGTCCTTTTACGAGGAGAGCCGTATTTTCCAGAATTGCACGGTAGAACGTATAGCGGTTGAATTTTTCCGGAATCAGCTCAAAATTCGTAAATGTCGGTGCCGCATGTTTCCAGTTGATGAAATTCATGACATCGCTGAACGTACACATCATACCGTAGCAGCCTGCCGGAATCTTTTCGGCTTCGCGGTTCATGATGTCGTATACATCTTCGCCCGTTCGTTTTGCTTCTTCCTTTTCAGCCTGACAAAAAGCGTCGCGATACCAGCGCATAACGAGTCCCGGTTTGAAAGCGAGCGCTTCATACTGCCATACGTTCGGAACGGCGTGACAGTTGACGCGGACGCGGCACTGCGGATCGGTCGTGCCGTTGTCTGTATTGAACTCATACTGCCAGAAGCTTCCGCCGAAAACGGCTGCCTGATTCGGACTCGTTGCTCCGACTCCTATTGTGCCGAGCTGACAGTCGCCGCCGCCTACTACGACAGGCGTACCGACGGCAAGACCGGTATCAGAGGCGCCTTTTTCATTTACCTTTGCAATGACGCTTCCGCATTCCATGACCGGAGGGAAAATGTCGTCTTTCAGACCGCATTTGCGGGTGATAGAAGCGTCCCAGCTGCGGCTTTTTAGATCAAAGATACCGGTCGTGGAGCCGTTGC
>CATZPU010000190.1 GCA_958422845.1 uncultured Lachnospiraceae bacterium
AGAAATGTCAGATACACCAGATGCCGCAGAATATGCTGCAGACGCAGGAGCGCAGAACGGCACAGGGAGAGACGCTGCAGACGCAGGAGCGCAGAATAGCGCAGGGAGAGACACCGCGGCAGACGCAGGAGCGCAGAACAGCGCAGGGGGAGACACCGCAGGGTGCGCGGCAGACGCAGAAAGCTCCGGCAAAACGGTATACACATGTTTTACGCGAGAAGAAGCCGGATTATGACAATGAGAGGAAAGTCCGCTTTCTTTCGGGCGTACTTTCTGTGCTGATCGTGATTCTGATAGCGGCGATTATTTATGAAATAGTGCTTGGAAATGGAACGAAAAAGACCGGTAAGGAGCGTATGGCGGAAAACGGGCAGATCGAGATACTTGGCGGTAATGTTTCGGACGGAAAAAAGGGACAGAAGGATTCCGGCAGTAAAAAAGATGGCAAAGAGTCATCTGACGATGGCAAAAAGGCTGATAAAGACAAGAGCGGGGAGAATGCGGACTCTGCATCACAGTCTGCGGGTACGCCGTCAGAGCTGATGGCGCAGGCAGAGTTTAAGGCGCTGCAGTACGATTATGACGGTGCGATCGAGCTGCTCAAAGGCGCGGATGGATATGCAGAAAATGCGGAGTATCAGGCGGCAGTCGGTAAGCTTCAGGAACAGAAAGCGGCGTGCGTCGCATATCCTGCTTCAGAAGTTACACATATTTTTTTCCATACGCTGATCCATGATGCAGCAAAGGCATTTGACGGAGACGAATATGAAGCGGGTTATAATCAGTTCATGGTGACAGAATATGAATTCCGCAGCATTATTCAGCAAATGTATGACAGAGGATACGTGATGGTATTTCTGGACGAGATCGCACCAGGTACGGGGGAGGCAAATGGAAATAAGACATTTGCCGGGCGGGATATTATGCTTCCTGAGGGAAAGATCCCGTTTGTTTTGTCGCAGGATGATGTAAGCTATTATCACTATATGGACGGGGACGGATATGCAAGCCGTCTGATCGTGGACGAAAACGGTGATGTAAAAAACGAATATATTGAGGATGACGGGACTGTGTCAGTCGGCGACTACGATATGGTGCCGATCATTGACAGTTTTGTGAAAGAGCATCCTGATTTTTCCTATCATGGAGAAAAAGGCTATATTGCCCTGACAGGATATGAGGGAATCCTTGGGTATCGGACGGACGAGGTGTATAAAACGAAGCAGGCAGACCGTGTGACAGTACAGCAGCAGATGTTCTTTGATTCCTATCCGGGTGGATTTGACGAGGCGGCTTTTGAAAAGGAATGCGAGAGCGCTAAGAAGGTAGCAGAAGCAATGAAAGCAAACGGATGGCGTTTTGCAAGCCATACATGGGGGCACCAAAACATGAGCGAGACAAACGGGATCAGCTTTGACAGCTTTGTTAGGGATACAGACCGTTGGGAGAACTGGGTCGAGCCGCTGATCGGTGAAACTGACACACTGATCTACGCGTTCGGCGGAGATATACGCGGAATGGAGAAATACTCCGGCGAGCGGTTTGAGTATTTCAAACAGTGTGGTTTTGATTATTTTTGCGGAGTAGATTCGGCAAAATACTGGCTTCAGGTAGAACCGAATTATGTGCGGCAGTCAAGAAGAAATGTGGACGGGTACAGGATGTATTACAATCCGGAGATGCTCGAAGATCTATTTGACGTTCAGAACGCATGGGATCCGCTGCGGCCGTCTACGGTACCTCCGATCTGATAGATCGCTTTCCTTTATCGTAAAAGCAAGAGGCGCACGGATGCGTATATTTTATGCAGGAAAGCAGATACTGTAAGGAAAGAAGTAATATTGAAAAAGCACTAACCTAAGATAAGCGCGCCGCTGTGAGAATTCATGGTGGCGCGTCAAAGCAGGAGGACTAAGATACAATGGAAGACAGAGACATAAAATTACAGCAGAGGCGGATGAAACGCAGACGGAATGAGCTGATCATAAAATGTATTATTTCTCTGCTTGTACTGATCGTGATCATTCTTGCAGTAATACTGATCAAGGATGCGCTGATACCGCAGATTACAGGTAAGGGAAAGCCCAAACGTCAGCAGGTACAGCAGGTGCAGAACGGCAGCCGGCAGGATGCGGGCAGTGATGATCTGACAGAAACAGGGCAAAGCGGTGTACAGGCAGTTGTGGGTGAGACGGGGACTTCAGAAGATCAGCCTTCCGGTTCAGAGGCTGATTTGATCGCAAAGGCAGATTTTATGGCAGCGCAGTACGATTATGATGGGGCGATCAGCTATCTGAAATCAGCGCAGAGCTATAGCAGCAGTCAGGCAATGCAGGATGCAGTTGCGGGATATGAGAGCACAAAAGCAACATGTACCGCATATCCGCTCGACCAGATCACACACGTATTTTTTCATACGATGGTCGTAGATTCTGCAAAGGCATTTGACGGGGATAGTAAAGAAGGCGGCTACAATCAGGTCATGACAACGATGAGCGAATTTGCGGGCATTATGCAGTCAATGTATGAGAAAGGTTATGTCATGGTAAGTCTGCATGATATGGCTGTAGTGAACAGCGACGGGACCGTATCGCGCGGAGAGATACTGCTTCCGCCGGGAAAGAAGCCGTTTGTCCTGTCTCAGGACGATGTGAGCTATTACCACTATATGGATGGCGACGGATTTGCGCAGAAGCTGATCGTTGACGAGAATGGCGATGTGAAGAACACGTACGTTGAAGATGACGGGACAGTGTCGGTCGGGGATTATGACATGGTGCCGTGGATCGATACGTTTGTGGACGAGCATCCTGACTTTTCTTATCACGGGCATAAGGGCATTATCGCTCTGACCGGATATGAGGGTGTGCTCGGTTATCGGACGGATGAGGTATACCGCACGCGGGAAGCAGGAAGAGTGACCGAATATCAGCAGAAGTTTTTTGAGGAGCATCCTGATTTTGACGAAGCTGCATGGCAGAATGAGGTCGATCAGGCGAAGGCAGTCGCTGAGGCGATGCGTGCAGACGGATGGGAGTTTGCAAGTCATACGTGGGGGCATATTTCACCGACAGCGACGGGAATCGACGGCGTAATGCAGGATACGCAGCGGTGGCTTGACAACGTGGAGACTGTGGTTGGCGATACGGATGTGATCATCTTTGCATTTGGCGCAGACATCGGAGACTGGCAGCCGTACACGAACGATAATCCGTATTTTTCATATCTGAAAGAGAAGGGATTTAATATTTTCTGCAATGTAGATTCTTCCCAGTACTGGGTACAGTTTGGGGATAATTATATGCGTCAGGGAAGAAGAAACCTCGACGGCTACCGCATGTATTACAATCCGGATATGCTGAGCGACCTGTTTGACGTAAGCGCTGTGTGGGACGCAGCAAGACCTACGCCGGTGCCGGAGATGTAAAGAGCGGGCAGTTTCATAAAATTCAATAAATACAGATGGGGGCGCTGCAAAATCTACCGGAGTGAGGATTTTGCAGCGCTCCCTTTCGCTGTTACATAGGAAGAGGAAACTCATAATTTGGCAAACAGCCTTTTTCCTTGTAAATCCGCTATCTGAATGATAAAATACAATCAGGAGAGAGTTTCGCGAATGATCCTTTCAAAAAGAAGGAGAGTGAAAAGTGAGCAACAAAAGAAAAACGCGAAACAAAGAACTGCTGCATATCCGGAAAATGGTACAAAGCAGAAATGAAGGGTTCGATGGAGAACTG
>CATZPU010000191.1 GCA_958422845.1 uncultured Lachnospiraceae bacterium
CGAGCTGTTCTCCAGACTTCTTCCGCGTGTATACCAGATCATCGAGGAGATCAACCGCAGATTTGTAGGCGAGATCCAGACAAAATATCCGGGAAATCAGGAGAAAGTCCGCAAGATGGCGATCATCTATGACGGACAGGTGAAGATGGCACACCTTGCGATCGCAGCAGGATACTCTGTAAACGGCGTTGCAAGACTGCATACAGAGATCCTTAAGAATCAGGAGCTTAGAGACTTCTATGAGATGATGCCGGAGAAGTTCAACAATAAGACGAACGGTATCACACAGAGAAGATTCCTGCTTCACGCAAATCCGCTGCTTGCCGACTGGGTAACAGAGCACATTGGCGACGAGTGGATCACAGATCTTCCGCAGATCGCTAAGATGAAAGTGTATGCTGACGACAAGAAGGCACAGCAGGAATTCATGAACATCAAGTATCAGAATAAGCTGCGTCTTGCAAAATATATCAAAGAGCACAATGGCATCGATGTAGATCCGCGCTCTATTTTCGACGTACAGGTAAAGAGACTGCATGAGTATAAGCGTCAGCTTCTGAACATTCTGCACGTAATGTATCTGTACAATCAGATCAAGGATCATCCGGAGATGGAGTTCTATCCGAGAACATTTATTTTCGGCGCTAAGGCAGCGGCAGGATACCGCCGCGCGAAGCTGACGATCAAGCTGATCAACAGCGTAGCGGATGTCATCAACAACGATAAGTCCATCAACGGAAAACTGAAAGTCGTATTTATTGAGGACTACCGCGTATCAAATGCTGAGATCATTTTTGCAGCAGCAGACGTTTCCGAGCAGATCTCTACGGCAAGTAAAGAGGCATCCGGTACAGGAAACATGAAGTTCATGTTAAACGGCGCTCCGACACTTGGAACAATGGACGGTGCAAACGTAGAGATCGTAGAAGAAGTAGGCGAAGAAAACGCATTTATCTTCGGTCTGTCCGCAGACGAAGTTATCCGTTACGAGAATGAAGGCGGATACCGTCCGACAGATTACTTCAACAACGATCAGGATATCCGCCGCGTGCTGATGCAGCTGATCAACGGCGAATACTGCCGCAACAATCCGGAGATGTTCCGTGACATCTATGATTCCCTGCTCAATACAAACAGCAGCGACCGTGCAGACACATACTTTATCCTTGCAGACTTCAAGTCTTACGCAGAGGCACAGAAGCGTGTGGAAGAGGCATACCGTGATGAGACACGCTGGGCAAAGATGGCTATGCTGAATATGGCATGCAGCGGCAAGTTTACTTCTGACCGCACGATCCAGCAGTATGTAGACGAGATCTGGCATCTTGACAAGGTAACGGTAAAGATCGATCCGGATTCATTTGACGTATAATAAGCTCCAAAAAGGGCGAAGCATGTGATTTCCGAAAGGGAAGAGCATGGTTTAGGCGTATATAAGAGGGAGACTGCAAAGCGGATCAGGCGATGCAGTCTCCCATTTTTCTTCTGATATTTTGTATAATCATTGTTATTCTGGAAATCCTATCATTAATCCGGTGAGGACAAAAACCCGCGTGCGGCGCATATCGTGCAGATAGCTGAGACATTTAAAAACGGACAAATATCTGTATGTGAAGCGGTTTGGCGGGAAGAATGTATGAGGTGAATGATATGGATAAAAGGGATTTCAAGAATTTCATTACGAAACGCAGCAGTATCTGGACTCTGAGTCTTTGTATGACGGGAATCATCGTTCTGGGCGGTATTGCGGCGGTGGACAAGGGAAGAAGAGCGGACGAAGCGCAGCGGGAGACTGAGATCGGACAGATAGCGTATCTGGAAGAGGAGATAGGCGACAGAGATGATATTGAAGAATCTCTGTTTCCGACGCTCGACGAGCCGGAAGAGCTGGCGCAGGCGTCCGGCAGTACGGTAAAAGAGGATAACGAGACTGCATCGGGTATTTTAAAAGAAGATCAGAAGCAGGCAGAAGAAAACATTGTAAAAGAGACGGAAAGCAGCGTATCGGCAGGCGTCACGGATGAAAACGCCGAGGCGGCGGAAGAGGTCTTGGAGGAGGCTGCCGCAGATGTTTCGTATTCGGAGGATGAGTTATCCAAGGAGGCTTCTTCCGGTGAGATAATCTCGCAGCAGGAGCTTCTTGAGCAGGGAATTGCATTTAGTAACGAGGAAGCTCTGATGTGGCCGTCCGCAGGTACGATCCTGATCGACTACAGCATGGACGGAAGCGTGTATTTCCCGACGCTGAATCAGTATAAATATAATCCGGCTCTGATCATCGGCAGTGAGACGGGAAATCAGGTGCTCGCATCTGCAAAGGGAATCGTCGAATCTATTTCGATCGATGAAGAGACAGGAAATACGGTCGTGCTGAACATCGGAAACGGATATAAGCTTACTTACGGGCAGTTAAAAGAGATCGCCGTCTCACAGGGCAGCGTTGTAGAGGAAGGCGCGCTGCTTGGATACGTCAGCGAGCCGACAAAGTATTACAGTGAAGAAGGCAGCAACCTGTATTTTGCAATGACACAGGACGGAAAGGCAGTCGATCCGGTGCTGTATCTGGAATAGGCGGATGAAAATCTGGGAATGGCTGCGCACGTTTTTGGAAGTATCGCGTATTGTATAATATCAAAGCAGGAGAAAAAAAGGTACTGTATGCAGCCGGATTTTTACAGGCGTCATCAGTTTTGGGTGAAGTACGATTTTGACCGGCTGCTTTAAATACAAGGGATGGAAGTCCATCCCGCTACATAGCATCAGCGTACAGGGCGTGTTGTCCTTGGTGACGCAGATGCCGGTTTAGAAAGAGTGTTCGGATATGAATTACACATATATCGTAAGATGCAGCGACGGCACGTATTATACGGGCTGGACGAATCATCTTGAGGAACGGATAGCGGCGCACAACAGCGGAAGAGGAGCAAAATATACGAAGCCGCGTCTGCCGGTAGAGCTTGTCTATTATGAGAGTTTTGAAACGAAGAGCGAGGCGATGCAGCGCGAGGCTGCGATCAAAAAACTGCCGCGCAGACAGAAAGAAGCGTTGATCGCGTCTGTCGGGAACGATAAAAGATGAATTTTACTTGACCTTTTTGAAAAAGAGTATACACTGTCAGTATATAAAAATAGTCTGCATCAGGAATAAGGAATAGATGAAATTGTTTCTGAGAGCATGATAAAAAGGGGAAATATGATGAAAAAGAGAAAATGGATACTGATGGCAACAGGTATTCTTATGTCCGGTGGCGCGGCTTTTGCGGGCAGTGCGCTGTCGGAAGGGACAGGCAGTCTGAGGGCGTATGCGCAGGCGATCGCAGCGTTTGATGCAAAAGCGTATGTAGAGGCGCTGTGTACGAAAGATGCGGCGGAGCTTGAGAGCAGTTATACTTATACGGACGAAATGAGCGTAGCTCTTGCACAGAGCGGAGGTCTTGGCGCTTTGCAGTCCTCTATCGCATCGCTCGGCGGGCTTAAGGAGGCGGAGGAAGCCGTATCAGAAGAAGCTTCCGGCTACACCTCTTACCGTGTTCCGTGCCGGTTTGAGGTGCAGAACGTGGATATCGTCATCAATACAGACGCGCAGGGAAGGATAGCGGGGATCGTGACGATGCCTTATACGGGCTCGCAGAGTGCAGACGGAGCAGGCGGCAGTGAGGAAGCTGCGCTTCCGGAGGGCATAGAAGAAATCTCGCTGAGTGTTCCGGTAAAAGGAACAGAAGGATGGGAGCTGTC
>CATZPU010000192.1 GCA_958422845.1 uncultured Lachnospiraceae bacterium
TATATTGACCCCAGTATTGGGACAGAAGCTTTTTCGCCCATCGCTGAATCATAACGATCGTCACAGGAATCATAGGAACGCACACCAGCAACACAAGCGCACTTGGAACATTCACGGTACTCAAAACACCGAACAGCGTAAGCGGAGCCAGCATTGCATAAAAGAACTGCGGCAGATAAGCGCCAAAATAAGTTTCCAGCTGATCCACGCCCTCCACTGCAACCTGCACCACTTCCGACGTATTGATCTGTTCGTTATAAGAAGAACCAAGACTCAGAAGTTTCTGATAAATCATTTGCCGAAGTGTTTGCTTCACCTCCTTCGAAGAAAGATAACTCATCCTGCTGGCAACAACAGTGCTTAAAAACCGTATAACAACTGCTGCGACAGCAATCACCGCAGTCCTCATCATTTGCTTCTCTCCAAGCGTTCCTTTATACAGATCCTGAAGCATGTTGGCAATCACTCCCATCATACCGATATTAGCAATCAGGGAAATCCACTGGCTGAGTACATGAACAGCTATGTATTTTTTGCTTTCTTTGACCGTTCCGATCAGTCTCTTATGAATCATCATGTCTTTTGTCCGTCCAATCTTGTTTGTTTTAAGTTTGTTTTAAGTTTGCTTTTAGTTAGTTTTCACTAACCCATGTCAAAAGAAAAAACCTCATAAGAGGCAGTTAGTTAGTGCTAACTTCAAACAGAATATCAGATACTCCTTTTTTTGTCAATAAAAAGTTTACACCACGGAAGTTATGCAGCAAACTACTGTCGAAGTATTTGAAAACGCCATGCAGGCATAAAAATAAGCGGTTGAATCCTCCGATGTGTTCAGAGTGTTCAGCCGCTTATCTTCATTCTAAGTCTATTTTATCTTTGTGGGTGGCAGATCGATGGCAAATAGAGTGTACTTCGCAAAATATATCTAAAAAATAGCCTGTTTATGGGAGAGGAGACACACAGTCTCCACATGCACGCTGTTCCCAAACATATCCACTGGACACACTTTCTCCAACCGATACCCATGCTCACACAGATACTTCAGATCCCTTGCCAGTGTCGCGGAATCACAGCTTACGTATACGATACGCTTCGGCTGCATTTTTACCATCGTATCAAGTACGCTCTCCTCGCAGCCCTTGCGCGGCGGATCGACTACGATCACATCTGCAAAAATGCCTTCTTTCTCGTATTTCTCCGGCAGAACGTCCTCCGCCTTTCCGACGAAAAACTCCGCATTCTGCATTCCGTTTAATTCTGCATTCTGCTTTGCATCGCGTATCGCCTCCGGTACGATCTCCACACCGTAAACGTACTTTGCTTTCTGTGCAAGAAAGAGCGAGATCGTTCCGATGCCGCAGTACAGATCCCAAACGGTCTCTTCTCCGGTCAGTCCTGCGTACTCCAGCGCTTTTCCGTAAAGTTTCTCCGTCTGACGCGGGTTGACCTGATAGAATGACAGCGGAGAAATGCGGAAACGCACGTCGCCGATCGTATCCTCAATATACTCCTGTCCCCAGAGCAGTTTTCCTTTTCTGCCCATGATCACATTCGTGTTTTCTTTATTGATATTGAGCATGATGCTCGTCATTCCTGAGATCTGTGCAAGACTGTCCGTCAGCTCTTTTTCATACGGCAAAGCGTCTCCATTTATCACAATGCAGACCATGATCTGCCCTGTCGCAAAACCGATACGCGTCATCACATGACGCACCAGTCCGGCTCCCGTTTTCTCGTCGTACGGTGCAATATGGTGTCGTTCCATATGCGCAAGAACCTGCTCCAATATCTGTTCATTCACCTGCATACCGAGCAAACAGTCGCGGCATTCGATGATCGCATGTGTCCGCCCCGCATAAAAACCGGCGATCAGACGCCCCTCGCGATCTGTACCGATCGGGAACTGCGCCTTATTTCGGTAACGGAACGGCTCCTGCATGCCGATGATCGGCTCCATAGGCGGAGCTTCAAATTTCCCGATACGCACCAGATTATTGCGCACCTTGTTCTCTTTGAAACGAAGCTGCGCCTCGTAGCTCATCGCCTGTATCTGACATCCGCCGCACTGTTTTGCTGCGGGACACGGCGGTTCGATACGGTCTGCTCCCGGCTCGATCAGACGCATCAGCCGTGCAAAACCGTACGTTTTTTTCATCTTCATGACCTTGACCTCGGCTATATCTCCGATGATCGTATCCTTTACGAAAAGAGTCAGGCCATTACTGCGCCCGACTCCTAATCCTTCGCTGCTCATATCTTCTATCGTTACTGTTACGATGTCATTTTTCTTCATTCTGTTTCCTGACCTCTTCTCTATGTATTGCCTGAAGCTTCTAATTCTCTGACTTTTTCATGTATCGTCTGAAATTTTTTACTCCCAGCTTCCGTCAAAGACCTGCGGTACACCGGAGCAGCCCTATAGTTATATAAGCTATAGAGCAGCGCGGTATCTTCGCTTTACAGCTCGCTGCTTCTTCTCAGATTTGAGTCAAACAGGCGGTTAAATCCAAGCCAGTCCTTATTCTCACCCGCACTCTTTAAGATCTCTCGCATCGTTTCAAGCTTTGCGTCCGTATTATCTGCATAATTGAGAGCCATCGCCTCAGCAAGCGCCGGCTTTTTCGGCGATCCGAACTCCAGCTCACCGTGATGCGCCAAGATACAGTGCTGCAGCTCGCTTATCAGCTTCTTCGGGAAACTTTTAATATGGCGGCAGCCAAATCCCACCAGCTCAGAACCCATCACAATATGACCGAGAAGCTGTCCGTCATCTGTATAATCATTCTCGGGAAAGTTAGATATTTCTTTTAATTTTCCGACATCATGGAACAATGCCGCCGTCAGGAGAAGATCGCGGTTCAAATACGGATACTGCTCCACATAAAAGACGCAAAGCCGGACAACGCCAAGCGTATGCTCAAGCAGTCCTCCGACAAAACTGTGATGCACCGTCTTTGCCGCTGAATGTTTTTTGAATGCCTCGATAAATGCCGCATTATCCACAAAATACATCTGAATCAGCTTCTGCAGATACGGATTTTCCACAAGCTTCATGTATTTCATCAAGGCATCATACATCTCGTCAATATTTTTTTCACTGACCGGAAGATAATCCGACGCCAGATACTCCGTTTCATCTGCCTTGCGGACACGCTTAATACTCATTTGCAGCGTTCCCTGAAAACTTGTGACGTCTCCCGTAACAAACACGTAATCCATCGCGTCAAATTCTCCGATCCCCGAAGAACTCGGATCCCATATCTTTGCATCGATCGTGCCTGTCTTATCCTGCAAAATCACATTTTCATAAGACTTTCCATTTTTTGCAGTTGCCATCTGCTTATATTTACACAAATAAATATCATTTACCTTGTCTCCCTCACGGAATGCTTCTATAAATTTCATATTTCCTCCAAATCTACTCGTAAATTATTTTATATCAGACATTATCCATTATTATCCGCAGTCCGCTGCCGTACAAGAATAATATCTGCCTCGACATATTTAAAACCTTGCCAACATTACAATTATACACAACAACAGCGGAATCTGGCAAATAAAAATTTAAAAAACCTCTTATTTCTGCGTATCCGCCTAATATCCAAACAAGTTTCGGTTTTCAAAACCCCAAATATACGATACAATGTTCACGAAAGCAATGAGCAGTGCGAATCCACCGGACGGCTCTCCGGCTGCTTGCAGACGAGAGAGACGGCT
>CATZPU010000193.1 GCA_958422845.1 uncultured Lachnospiraceae bacterium
AAATTCTGGAATCGCGTGATGTTCCCGATCATGGATGTAAATAATAAGGTCATCGGTTTCGGCGGCAGGGTGATGGGAGATGCAAAGCCGAAGTATCTGAATTCGCCGGAGACGGTGATCTTTGATAAGAGCCGCAATCTGTACGGACTGAATTTTGCGCGTACCGCGAAAAAACGGTATATGCTCGTGTGCGAGGGATATATGGATGTGATCTCGATGCATCAGGCAGGCTTTACGAATGCCGTGGCTTCCCTCGGTACGGCGCTTACGAGCCAGCATGCTTCGCTGCTGAAGCGTTATACGGATGAGGTGATCCTGACGTACGACAGCGATGACGCCGGAGTGAGAGCCGCGCTGCGTGCGATCCCACTTCTGAAGGAGGCGGGGATCTCGACGCGCGTGCTTCATATGGAGCCGTACAAAGATCCGGATGAATTTATCAAGGCGCTCGGCGTGGAAGCGTTTCAGGAGCGCATCGACAGGGCGGAGAACAGCTTTCTGTTTGAGCTGTCGGTGATGCAGAGATCCTATGACATGGAAGATCCGGATGGAAAGACGAGGTTCTTTCAGGCGGTTGCAGCGAAGATAGCAGAATTTGAACTGGAGATCGAACGAGAGAATTATATCGAGGCAGTGACGGGGCGGTTCGGCATTTCGTTTGACGGAATGAGAAAGATGGTCATGAACGTGCTGATGCAGGGAATTCCGGCGAGAAAAACAGTCGTCCGCAGGCAGGAGGATCATACGCAGAAAGACGACGGCATCAAAAAGTCCCAGAGACTGATCCTGACATGGCTTACGGAATATCCGAAGCTCTTTGCGACGATCTCCCAGTATATCAGGCCGGAGGATTTTTCGGATGACCTGTATCGTGAGGTAGCGTCCATGCTGTATGAGCAGCTAACGCACGGAGAGCTGAATCCGGCAAGGATCACGAGTCAGTTTACCGATCCCCAGAAGCAGCGCGAGGTGGCGCAGCTTTTTAATACGGCAGTGCATGTGGATAATCCGCAGGAGCAGGAGAAAGCGATCTCTGAGACAGTCAAAAAGGTGATGGAGCACACGATCGAGCAGAGAACGCAGCAGCTTGATCCGACGGATATTGCAGGCTTACAGAAGCTGATCGATGCAAAAAAAAGACTGCAGGAGCTTGGCAGACTGCATATTTCTCTTTAACAGGGAAAGACTTATAATGCAAGGCCGGGAAAGGCAGGAACAGACATGAACGCACATACGACCGACTTTCAAAAAAAGCTTGACAAACTGCTGATACAGGCAGGGAAAAAGAAAAATATACTGGAATACGGAGAGATTCAGGAAGCCCTCTGCGATCAGCCGATCGGTGAAGGCGAGTACGAAAAAATACTGGAATACCTTGAGACAAAAGGTGTTTCGCTTGTAAATGATACGCAGGAGCTGCTTGCGGATATGAAGGAGCAGGAGGCATGGGATGCTTCAGGATGGCCGGAGGGTACGGCTTTTGATGATCCGGTCCGCATGTATTTAAAAGAGATCGGTCAGGTTCCGCTTCTTAGCAGTGAAGAAGAGATGTATCTTGCGAAGTGTATGGCGCACGGTGATGAGGCGGCTAAGGCTCGTCTTGCCGAGGCGAATCTCAGACTTGTCGTAAGCATTGCGAAACGGTATGCGGGACGGGGAATGCAGCTTCTCGATCTGATCCAGGAGGGAAATCTCGGACTGATCCGTGCCGTTGAGAAATTTGATTACCGGAAAGGCTTCAAATTCAGCACGTATGCGACGTGGTGGATACGGCAGGCGATCACGCGTGCGATCGCAGATCAGGCGCGGACGATACGGATTCCTGTCCACATGGTCGAGACGATGAACCGCGTCATGCGTACCTCACGGACTCTTTTGCAGGAGCTTGGCAGAGAGCCGAAGCCGGAGGAGATCGCAAAAAGACTTGATATGCCGGTTCAGAAGGTGCAGGACGTTTTGAAGATAGCAATGGAGCCCGTTTCGCTGGAAAGTCCCGTCGGGGAAGAGGAGGATTCCAGTCTGAGCGATTTTATACGGGATGAGCATACGATGCCGCCTGCCGAGACAGCGACATTTACGGTACTGCGCGAGCAGCTTGCACAGGTGCTCTCTACGCTTACAGATCGGGAGCAGCGCGTGATCTGCTTAAGATTCGGACTGGAGGACGGACATGCGCGTACGCTTGAGGAAGTGGGACAGGAATTTCAGGTGACAAGGGAGCGCATCCGTCAGATCGAGGCGAAAGCGCTGCGGAAGATGCGTCATCCGAGCAGGAGCAGAAAGCTCAAGGATTATCTGGATTAGGAGGAATTTCATATATGCAGATCTCAAGAAGGCTGGAGACGGTTGCCGGTATGGTAACGTCCGGCCGGATCGTGGCAGACATAGGCACTGACCACGCATACATACCGATTTATCTGATACGGGAAAACAGGGTCAAACGTGCAGTGGCGATGGATGTAAACCGCGGACCGCTGCAGCGGGCAAAAGAGCATATTCTTCAATACGGATTGGAGGATCGAATCGATACGCGTCTTAGCGACGGGCTTGCCGCACTGGCGGCTTGCGAGGCAGACTCCGTTATTATTGCAGGCATGGGGGGACCGCTTACCGTGCGGATACTGGAGGACGGAGCGGACAGGCTTGCACACTGCGCGGAGCTTATCTTACAGCCGCAGTCCGAGATCGGCTCAGTCAGAGCGTATCTGTATGAGAAGGGGTGGCGCATCGTTCGCGAAGAAATGGTAAAGGAAGATGGAAAATTTTATCAGATGATGCGCGCTGTGCGAAGGAACGATGCAGATGAGGCGGAAGAGCCGTACACGGAAACAGAAAAAAAATACGGAAGGCTGCTTTTGCAGAGACGACATCCCGTGCTTTTTGAATATTTGCAGTATGAGCTGATCCTTGACAAAAGGATCCTTGCGTCTTTGGAAGATCAGTCGGGAGAAGCTGCGGTACGCAGGCGCGGCGAGGTGCTTGAAGAAATTTGCAGGATCGAAAAAGCGCTTGAAACATTTGCGTGCAGTGCAGTTTGATACGGAGGAAAAAATGAAGGTAAAAGAAATCATAGAGAGATTGGCAAAGGATTATCCGCCTCATCTTGCGTGTGCGTGGGATAATCCGGGGCTTCAGGTAGGTCACGCAGACCGCGAGGTAAAAAAGATCATCGTCGCTCTCGATGCGACAGATGCAGTGATCGGTGCGTGTATCAAAAAGGGCGCGCAGCTTCTGGTAACGCACCATCCGCTTTTGATGTCGGGACTGAAGCAGATCAATGACGGCAGCTATCTGGGCAGAAAGGTTCTTGCACTTGCAGAACACGGCGTTGCTCACTATGCGATGCATACAAATTACGATGTGATGCAGATGGCGCAGCTTGCAAAAGAGCGGCTGCATCTTACCGATGCGCAGGTTCTTGAGGAAACGGGGAATCTGGAGGATGGTACGGTGTGCGGGATTGGAAGCGTGGGAAAACTGCCGCAGGAGATGACGGCAGGGGAATGCTGCGCTTACGTAAAAGAAGCGTTCGGCCTTTCCAGTGTCCGATTGTTCGGTGATCCTGCGGTAAAGATCGAACGCCTCGCTGTCTCGCCGGGATCGGGAAAGAGTATGATCGCTCCTGCCCTGCAAAAGGGGGCGCAGCTTCTCGTTAGAGGAGACATCGGACA
>CATZPU010000194.1 GCA_958422845.1 uncultured Lachnospiraceae bacterium
CACTCTCTTGTAAGGCATGTCTTTAAACTTCATTCTTATCTTCCTCCTGCTTGTTTTATTTTCCTGATTTCTTTAATACAGATTGCGTACCTTAAACTCCTTTTCTGCCTCTCTGCGCTGATCCTTCTTTGCAATGTCCTGACGCTTATCGTAGAGCTTCTTTCCCCTTGCCAGTCCGATCTCCACTTTCGCGAGACTTCCCCTGAAATACACCTGAAGCGGCACGAGCGTATAGCCTTTTTCCGCGATCTTTCCGGTGATCTTATTGATCTCGCCCTTATGAAGCAAAAGCTTTCTCACACGCAGCGGGTCCTTGTTAAAAATATTCCCCTTCTCATACGGACTGATATGCATCCCGTAAATAAACACCTCTCCGTTCTCGATCCGTATAAAAGATTCTTTGACGCTGCATTTCCCCATGCGCAGTGACTTTACCTCTGTCCCGTGCAGGGAAATACCCGCCTCGTATTTATCTTCAATGAAATAATCATGGTACGCTTTTTTATTGTTTGCGATCAGTTTTATGGAGCCTGCCATCCTCTTCCCCCCTCTTTATTCTGCCAGTTCAAAATCAACGGTCTTTGCTTCCTTGTCCGCATCTGTCACACGGATACGGATCGTATCGCCGAGCCGGAATATCCGCCCCGTATCCATCCCGTACATCTCATACGACTCCTCACGATAATAATACCTGTCGTCATACATGCGTGTCACATGGATCAGTCCTTCCACCGTATTCGGAAGCTCCGCATACATTCCGTAGGACATAAGCCCCGTGATCACTGCGTCGTACTCTTCTCCGATATGCGACGCCATGTACTGCGCTTTTTTCATCTTTACGGTATCGCGCTCCGCCTCATCCGCTCTGCGCTCCGTCCTGCTGCAGTGTTCGGCAATATCCGGAAGTATCTCCGTATAATGCTGCACCTTTTCTTCTCTCAGCCTGCCGCGCAGAACATCTTTGATGATGCGGTGTATCTGAAGGTCGGGATAACGGCGTATCGGCGAGGTAAAGTGACAGTAATGCTGCGCGGCAAGTCCGAAATGCCCCGTATCTTCCGTCGTATATCTTGCCTGCTTCATTGAGCGCAGCGTCAGACGGCTGATCAGCAGCTCCTGCGGCGTATCAGCCGTACGTGCAAGAAGCTTCTGAAGCTCTTTCGGGTGAACTTCATCGGAAATGCCTTTTATACCATACCCAAATCCCGCGATAAAAGAAGCAAGCTGCTCGATCTTCTCACTGTCGGGAGCCTCGTGCGTTCTGTATAAAAACGGCATCTCCTGCCAGAAGAAATGCTCTGCTACCGTCTCATTTGCGCAAAGCATAAATTCCTCAATGATCCTCGTCGCCGTATTTGGCTCCTGCGGAACGATTTCCGTCGGAACTCCGTTTTCATCGAGTAAAACTTTTGCTTCCGGAAAATTAAAATCGATCGCTCCGCGCTTTTTCCGTTTTGTGCGAAGGATGTGCATCAGATCCTCCATTTCCTCAAACATCGAAACGAAGTCGCGATACTCCTCATACAGGGCACGGGCTGCTTCCATATCCGTCCCTCTTTCGGCTGTCTCTGCCGTCCTCTCTTCTGCGCATTTATTTCCGTTATCTGCATCATGCGGCTGTTTGGAAGTATGTTCTGTGTGAAGAGCTGATGCGTACTCCAGAATCGCTCTTACCTGCGTATACGACATTCTCCTGTCCACGCGGATCACACTCTCCGTCACCTCCTGATCGACAACATTCCCTTTCCGGTCGATCTTCATCAGACAGCTCATCGCCAGACGGTCAACGCCTGCATTCAGAGAACAGATACCATTAGAGAGACGGTGCGGCAGCATCGGGATCACGCGGTCAGCCAGATATACGCTTGTCCCGCGCGTTCGTGCCTCACAGTCAAGCGCGCTGTTTTCCTGCACGTAATTTGTTACATCTGCAATATGCACCCCCAGATAGTAATACGTACCGTCAAAGGAAAGGGAAACTGCATCGTCAAGATCTTTCGCATCCTCTCCGTCGATCGTCACCATTACCGTATCGCGCAGATCGCGCCGCCCCTGCATATCCGCCTCACTGACACAAGCCGGCGTGCGCTCTGCCTGCTTCATTACGCGGTCGGAAAATTCAAACGGCAGACCATACTCATAGACGACTGACATAATGTCCGTTCCCGGATCGTTGATATGCCCGATGATCTCCTTTACGCGCCCCTCAGGGCTTTTCCCACATCCTCCGTAGGAAAGCAGCTCCACGAGCACCTTATGTCCATCCATAGCTCCGCCTGCATGTTCCTGCGCTATAAAGATGTCCTTTGTTATCCTTTTATTATCCGGCAAAAGAAATCCGTAATGAGCCGACGGACGGCTCTGATACGTACCGATCAGCTCTTTTATCCCGTGCTCTAATATCTTTACGACCTTTCCTTCCTGCCGCTTTCCTTCCTTACTTTGCAGGATCGCAACCTGAACCGTATCACGGTGCATGGCGTCCGCCGTCGCTTCCTCCGGTATAAATATGTCGGATTCTCTTCCATCGACCTCTACGAAACCGAAACCGCGCGGATGAGCAATAAACGTACCCTCCAGAAACTTTGCCGACGCTTTGCGGTACTTGCCCTTTGCAGTCAGCTCGATCTTTCCTTCCAGTACCAGAGAATCAAGCACCTCCCGCAGCTCCTCCCTGCTTTCTTTCGGCACGCTCAGTAAGATCGCGATCTCCTTTATCTTCATCGGAATATACTGCTTGTCACAGATCATGTCGTAAAGCACTTTTTTCCGTCTTTCAAATTGTTCGTTCTTTTCTGTCATAACATCTCCAGTCATATTGCTCTATAATGGAAAAGGACTGCTGCGCCAGCGCATCAGTCCCCTGTCTCTTAAAAGTTCAAGTTCAAAATAATGGCAAGCACGATAAATAAAACTGCAAGCCATGTTGTAATCTTAACAAGTCTTCCTTCCATGGAACGTGACTTGTTCTTTCCCCAATAGGTATCTCCTATTCCGCCAATCGCTCCAAGTCCGGCGTCCTTACCCTGCTGAGCCAGAACAATAACAGTCAGTCCAACGCAGACTAATAAAAAAATAATTGTTAAAAAAATTCTCACAGCGAACCACACCTCCTATGTCAAACATGGTTAGTTTATCACAGTAAGTGCAGGATTTCAACTGTTTTTTTAGATGTTTAAACAGTTTGTTTCAACAGATTTCACAGTTTTGCCTGTTTTACTGAAACGGATTCTCGTATTCGGCAGAAAAGCCTGCCGTATCCTCTATCCGCAAAAGCTGATTATACTTTGCGACACGCTCGCTGCGGCACGGAGCTCCGGCTTTGATCTGCCCTGCGCCGACTGCCACCGCAATATCAGCAATCATCGTATCCTCTGTCTCGCCGGAACGATGGGAGAGGATCGTCCGGTATCCGTTTCGCTGAGCCAGACGGATCGCATCGAAAGCTTCTGTGAGTGTGCCGATCTGATTCACCTTGATCAAAATGGCATTCGCCGCGCCCATATCGATCCCCTGCTTTAGTCTCTTTTCATTCGTAACGAACAGGTCGTCTCCGACAAGCTGTACCTTTTTGCCAAGCCGTCTCGTCAGCTCCTGCCAGCCGCTCCAATCGTTTTCATCGAGACCATCTTCGATAGAAACGATCGGAAACTGCGTGCACAGCTCCTCCA
>CATZPU010000195.1 GCA_958422845.1 uncultured Lachnospiraceae bacterium
GTCAGAAAAGTGGCTCCGCTTGGAGATCCGATGGAGTTAAATGTCCGCGGATATGAGCTGTCGGTGAGAAAAAGCGACGCGCAGATGATCGAGGTCAGTTGATACAATATGGAAAATGTTTTGATTACTGACAGAAAAGCAGAAAGATAATAAGGAACATGGCAGAAGGAGGAGAAAAAATTATCATGAGTATCACGATCGCTTTGGCAGGAAACCCGAATTGCGGAAAGACAACACTGTTTAACGGGCTGACCGGCGCGAACCAGTATACGGGAAACTGGCCGGGGGTTACAGTAGAGAAAAAAGAAGGAAAGCTGAAAGGACACAAGGACGTCATCATTCAGGACCTTCCGGGGATCTATTCCCTTTCGCCGTACACGCTCGAAGAGGTCGTGGCGCGCGATTATCTCGTAAAGGAACAGCCGGACGTCATTTTGAATATCGTGGACGGTACAAATATCGAAAGGAATCTGTATCTGACGACGCAGCTTATCGAGCTGGGGCTTCCGGTAGTTGTCGCAGTCAATATGATCGATCTTGTCCGGAAAAACGGCGATACGATCGACCTGAAAAAGCTTGGAACCGCGCTTGGCTGCGAGGTAGTAGAGATGAGCGCATTAAAAGGCGAGGGCGGTATGGAAGCGGCGAAGCGCGCTGTCGCTTTGGCAGGAAAGACGCAGGAAGAGCTGCCTCACGTTTTTACAGGCAGCGTAGAGCATGCGCTTGCGCATATTGAAGAGTCTGTGGCAGAGCTCGTAAAACCGCAGTATCTTCGCTGGTATGCGATCAAGATATTTGAGCGTGATGAAAAAGTGCTGGAAGAGCTTGCCCTGTCCGAGGGATTGGCAGAGCATCTGGAAGCGCATATTGCAGACTGCGAGCGGGAGCTTGACGACGATGCGGAGAGTATCATTACGAATCAGCGTTACGCCTATATCAGCGGCGTGGTGTCAAAGGCAGTGAAGAAAAAGGCGGCGAAGGGAAGTCTTACCGTTTCCGATAAAATCGACCGGATCGTGACGAATCGTGTGCTCGCAATTCCTGTTTTTGCGGCAGTGATGGTTCTGATCTACTCGATCGCAATGGGAGGGTATCCTTTTTCTGTCGGAACGATCGGTACAGACTGGGCAAATGACGTACTGTTCGGAGAGATCGTTCCGAGTGCGGCGGACAGTATGCTTGCAGCAATAGGCGTTCTTCCGGAAAGCTGGGTATACGGTCTGATCCAGAACGGCATTATTGCCGGAGTGGGGGCTGTGCTTGGGTTTGTACCGCAGATACTCGTACTGTGCTTCCTGCTCGCGCTTCTTGAGGATGTGGGGTATATGGCGCGTATCGCGTTCGTCATGGACCGTATTTTCCGCCGCTTCGGGCTTTCAGGAAAAAGCTTTATTCCGCTGCTCGTAGCTACGGGCTGCGGCGTTCCGGGGATCATGGCGTCGAGGACGATCGAACAGGATCGCGACCGCAAGATGACGATCATGACGACAGGCTTTATTCCGTGCGGCGCGAAGCTGCCTATCATCGGTCTGTTTGCAGGAGCGGTATTCGGAGACTCGCCGTGGGTGGCGGCGTCTGCATTCTTTATCGGGATCGCGGCAGTCGTTATTTCGGGAATCATGCTGAAAAAATTCAAGGCGTTTGCCGGAGAGCCTGCGCCGTTCGTTATGGAGCTTCCGGCTTACCATGCGCCTTCCATCGGCAACGCGCTGCGCTCTACGTGGGAGAGAGGCTGGTCATTTATCAGACGTGCCGGTACAGTCGTTCTGGTATCTTCCGTCGTTCTCTGGTTTTTGCAGGGCTACGGCTTTGTGGACGGCGTATTTACTGCCGTGGAGGACAACAACCATTCGCTGCTCGCAGCGATCGGAAATGCGGTGGCATCGATCTTCTATCCGCTTGGCTGGATGGGAAACATGGCATGGAAGGCGGCGGTAGCTACCTTTACCGGTCTGATCGCAAAAGAAGAGGTGGTAAATACGTTCGGCGTGCTCTATAACTATGCCGGAGAGATCGATCTGATGGAGGATTCCAGTCCTATCTGGGCGATGGTGGCAGCTGATTTCAATCCTCTTACGACGTACTCCTTTATGATATTCAATCTCCTGTGCGCGCCGTGCTTTGCGGCAATGGGAGCGATAAAAAGAGAGATGAACAATCCGAAATGGACGATCGGTGCGATCGCATATATGTGCGGTTTTGCGTATGTGATCTCTATGATCGTATATCAGATCGGCGGTCTGATCGCAGGCGTTGCGCCGTTTAGTATCTGGACCGTTGTAGCTTTCGCGTCTCTTATTCTTCTTTTGTATCTGCTGTTTAGAAAGGCAGAAGAGCCGGATTATCAGGCGCGTGCTCTGACGTCCGTATCAGCGCGCACAGCAGCAGCTGTATCTTCATGCTCCGGTATAGGAGGCTGCGCCGGATGCGCAGGCTGCGGCGGACGAAAAAAACGAAAATAGTACAGAAACGGTTTTGAAGGTAAAAACAGTTGAAGGCATGTGCATACAGTGCACGTACATGCAGCGCACGTACATACAGCGTACGTACCGCGGGCTGCACGAAAACTGTAAAACGCGCATATTCTGTCAGCAAGGAGGACTGATCGGGAGGCAAATGTGGATTACGTCAGAAATGTCCTGCATGCAGACAGTGTACACCGGAGGGGAATTACCGGAAAAGGCGTAGTGGCGGCTGTACTGGATTCGGGAATCAGCCTGCATCCGGACTATGCAAAAAGGATCGTGGCGTTTGAAGATTTTGTAAATGGGAGACGGGAGTGCTACGATGACGCCTCCCACGGCACGCACGTATCGGGGATCCTGTGCGGAGACGGAACGTCCAGTCGCGGACGGTACTGCGGGATAGCTCCGGACTGCGGCCTGATCCATCTGAAGGTGCTTGATGAGCGAGGGGAAGGCGATACGAAACAGCTCCTTCGCGCGATCCGGTGGGTGATCGCCAACAGGGAGGCATATCAGATACGTATTCTGAATATCTCTGCCGGAACGACGGCAGGCGAGCAGGCAAAAAGCGGAGGACTTCTGGTAGAAGCAGTAGAAGAGGCGTGGGATGCGGGGATCGCGGTAGTAGTCGCAGCAGGAAATCAGGGCCCTGCCTCTTCGACGATCACTGTTCCGGGAAACAGCAGGAAGGTCATTACCGTAGGAGCATCTGACTGGATGGGACGAAAGTTTGGAGGCGGTCTGCGCAGATATTCCGGCTGCGGACCGACGAGGGAGTGTATCTGTAAGCCGGAGCTTGTCGCGCCGGGAAACGAGGTGGTATCGTGCTCGCCTTACTGGAAAAACGGCAGATACTACATGAAAAAAAGCGGTACGTCCATGGCGGCTCCGGCGGTTGCGGGAGGTATCGCGCTGCTGCTTGAAAAGGAGCCGGAGCTTTCAAACGTAGAAGTGAAGATCAGGCTTAAGGAAGCGGCGGTGAGTTTCGGATATCCTATGAACCGGCAGGGTTGGGGGATGCCCGATCTTCGCAGGCTGCTTCGAATAGATGACGGTCTGTAGGCAGATGGGCACTTATAACAGATTATCTTGTATTTTATGGCAGGAGAAAATGGAGCTGTTTGTTGTGAAAGTAGATGAATAATCTACTGGAGCCGCAGCTCCATTTTTACGTCCAATTTGCAACGGTAACTGT
>CATZPU010000196.1 GCA_958422845.1 uncultured Lachnospiraceae bacterium
TAATGTACGAAGACGCATACAGCCTTTGCCTCAATATCGAGGAGGTAATGCAGATGTTCTCAAAAGAATTAGCCGATCTTGACCGGAATACCGTGCAGCTGATGATCGATGAGATGCAGGAGGAGATCAATAGCCAGAAAGAAGCAATCAATCACCAAAAAAAGCAATTAGAGATACAGGATAGGGAGATCAAAAACGCTCAGGCAGAAAAATACCAGATGATGGAACGGCTCTGTCAGTCAGTCGGGGATATTGAAAAGGCTGCCGGACTGCTCGGAGTTTCTGTAGATGAAATACGATCTGTACTTGGATATAACGCCTAAAAGCATGGAAGAAATAAAAAACGGAACGGGAGCGCTGCAAAATACTGATTCCGATGTATTTTACAACATTTCCATTCCGCATTTTATCTTTTTCTTTTATGCCTCGAACTTCCTTATGCCAGTCTGTTCTCTTTTACGTACCGACTGATATTTGACGCATTTACATACTTATCTATGCTGTCTCCATGGAGCACCACGAGCGTCGGAGCCTGCATGATACCGTACTCACTGACGAGTTCCTGATTTTCCTCTGCATCAATGAGCTCATATGATGCGCCTTTTAACATTTCTTTTGCAATCCTGCAATTCGGACATGTCTTTGTCGTAAACAGGTACCTCACTTCTCCGGTTCCTTCTGTCTGTGCTGCCGCTACATCTGAAGCATTCGGACGGCTGATCTCTTCCGGCACAACTACCTTCATGCCCGCCTGATACATTGCGTCTGCATCATTATGTTTTTTCAGCACGGAATGCTCGATATCGTAAAGTTTACGGTTTGCAAATTCCTGCGTCTTGCCGTCGTTCCAGTTCTGGACAGGGCGGTAATATCCTGTGATACGGCTATAAACTTCCGTCCGCTCGCCGCAGATCGGGCATACTTCCTGCTCGCCGTCCAGATAGCCGTGTGCCTGACAGATGGAATACGTCGGAGACATCGTATAGTACGGCAGCTTATAATTTTCTGCGATCTTGCGCACGAGTGTCGCAGCTGCCTTCCAGCTTGGGAGACGTTCGCCAAGGAAAGCATGGAACACGGTACCTGATGTATACAGCGTCTGCAGCTCGTCCTGAATATCAAGCGCATCAAAAATATCTGAAGTAAAATCGACCGGAAGATGCGAGCTGTTCGTATAATACGGCGTATCGCCCGCTTTTCCTGCCGTGATGATCTCCGGCCAGCGCGCACGGTCATGCTTTGCAAGACGATACGTCGTAGACTCTGCCGGAGTCGCCTCAAGGTTGTACAGATCGCCGTACTCCTCCTGATACTTCACAAGACGCTCTCTCATATGATTCAGAACATCTTTTGCGAACTGCTGTGTCTCCGGATGCGTCAGATCCTTGCGCAGCCAGTTTGCATTCAGCCCCGCCTCGTTGATACCGATCAGACCGATCGTTGAAAAATGATTATCGAAAGAACCAAGATACCGCTTCGTATACGGATACAGTCCCTCTTCGAGCAGCTTCGTAATAACGTCTCTCTTTATCTTCAGAGAGCGTGCCGAAATGTCCATCATATGATCCAGTCTGTGATAGAAGTCCTTCTCATTTGCAGCAAGGAAAGCAATACGCGGAATATTGATCGTAACCACACCTACGCTTCCCGTACTTTCTCCCGAACCGAAGAATCCTCCCATCTTTTTGCGCAGCTCGCGCAGATCAAGGCGCAGACGGCAGCACATACTGCGCACATCACTCGGCTCCATATCGCTGTTGATATAATTGGAGAAATACGGCGTACCGTACTTCGCCGTCATCGTGAACAGAAGCTTATTGTTTTCCGTTTCGGACCAGTCAAAATCCTTTGTAATAGAGTACGTCGGAATCGGATACTGGAAACCGCGTCCATTCGCGTCACCCTCAATCATCGTCTCAATGAACGCGCGGTTGATCATATCCATCTCTTTTTTACAATCTTTATAGCAGAAATCCATCGGCTGTCCGCCGACGATCGCCGGAAGATCTGCAAGGTCGTTCGGCACAGTCCAGTCCAGTGTAATATTTGAGAACGGAGCCTGCGTACCCCAGCGGCTCGGTGTATTTACGCCGTAAATAAAGGACTCGATACACTTCTTGACCTCGCGGTAAGAAAGTCCGTCCGCTTTTACGAACGGCGCCAGATACGTATCAAAGGACGAAAATGCCTGTGCGCCCGCCCACTCATTCTGCATGATACCGAGGAAATTCACCATCTGGTTGCACAGTACGGAAAGATGTTTCGCCGGAGCGGACGTGATCTTTCCCTTGATACCGCCGAGACCTTCCTGAATAAGCTGTTTTAACGACCATCCCGCGCAGTATCCGGTAAGCATGGAAAGATCGTGAATATGAATATCTGCATTGCGGTGTGCCTCTGCGATCTCCTGATCGTAGATCTCAGACAGCCAGTAGTTCGCTGTGACTGCACCGGAGTTGCTTAAGATCAGTCCGCCCACCGAATACGTCACTGTGGAATTTTCCTTTACTCTCCAGTCCTCCACCTTTACATAGCTGTTGACGATCTCTTTATAGTCGAGGATCGTTGACTTCATATTGCGGATCTTTTCACGCTGTTTGCGGTAAAGGATATATGCCTTCGCTACGTCCGCATAGCCAGCCTGAATAAGTACGTGCTCTGCACTGTCCTGCACGCTTTCCACATCGATCAGACCGTCCTTTATTTTACTCTGAAAATCTGCCGTCACACGCAGCGCCAGCAGATCTGTCATATCGCTGTTGTACTCCATCTGTTTTGCTTCAAATGCCTTCGCTATTGCCCCGCTGATCTTGGAAAGGTCGAAATCAGCTACCTCTCCGTCTCGCTTTACCACTTTAAACACAATATAATCCTCCCTGACACCATATACATAACTATATCTTGTATTATTTCTCTTTGACTCGGACTCCAGTATAACACCCCTGTACCTGTAAGTCAATGGACTTTCTACTACATATATGTGCCTTTTTCGCCAAATGCAACTAAATATAGTATGTTAAAAATGCCGCAACCGCTTGTAATATAAGGGGATGCAGCACTTTTATACCTGTTATGATTTTATTTTCTGCCGGACAATTATATTTTGGGTTCCATACGCCCATACACTGACTACACATTCATATAAATACTTTCCGGCACGTATGCTCTCACAAAAATCCCGTCCTCCTGATACTTTTCCTCGATCAGTTCTCCTTTTTTTCGGATAAGCTGTATCAGTCCCGCCTTCTCATACGGATAAAGCCGTTCGATATAGATCTTCTGCGAACGCAGCACATCAGAAACGGCATCTTTCAATTCCTCCAGTCCCTGTCCCGTATATGCAGACGATAAGATACTGCGCTCTGCCCTGAAATCACGAAAGCTCTGAGGCTCTGTGAGCAGATCCTGCTTGTTGAATACGGTGATGACCGGCTTTCCATCCGCGCCAAGCTCATGCAGCGTCTCATAGACCACCTGCATCTGCGCCTCCATCTGAGAACTGAACGAATCGACTACATGGATCAGAATATCCGCGCAGCAAACTTCTTCCAGTGTGCTTTTAAATGCCTCTACGAGATGATGCGGCAGCTTCCTTATAAAACCGACCGTATCTGTCAGAAGCACCTCCTGACTGCCGGAAAG